>NZ_JBXGLH010000024.1:0-50780 GCF_056892285.1 Haladaptatus sp. HS23
CGCGAGGCGTTCGTCACGTCCGTGATGTGTTCGCCGGTCAGGTTGTAAATCAACCACGTGTCGATGGTGCCGAAGAGAATTTCGCCCTCCTCAGCACGTTCGTGGATGTCCTGCGGTCGGGTGCGCTGGAGCTTTATCGGGTCGGCGTTGTCGAGCAACCACTCGGCCTTCGTCGCCGAGAAGTAGGCGTCGGGTTCCAACCCCGTCTTCGCGCGGATGTCGTCTACCTTCCCGTCCGCTTCCAACTGCTCCACGCGGTCGGTCGTCCGGCGGTCCTGCCAGACGATTGCGTCGTGGACCGGACTGCCGCTGTCCTTGTCCCACAGCAGGGTCGTCTCCCGCTGGTTCGTGATGCCGATGGCTTCCAACTGGTCGGCCGAAACGTCCGCCTCCTCCAACGCGGTGGTGACGACGTGTTGTGTGTTCTCCCAGATTTCGAGGGGGTCGTGCTCGACCCATCCCGGTTCCGGGTACTTCTGTTCGTGTTTTTCGTAGGCGCTTTGGACGACCCGACCGTCGTGGTCGAACAGCATGAACCGCGTTCCGGTCGTTCCTTGGTCGATAGCGCCAACATAGGTTTCTGACATTGACTCCCCCATTCGGTGCGCCGGTTCATTCCGCCGTTCGGCTACACCTCGGGAAAGAGACGGGACGAAGAATAATGATGTTTTCCCACGCCATCACCGACGACGCGCCGAAAGATACCCTCAGCTCGCGTCCGCGATGCGGTCGTACTGGCCCGCCGAGAGCTCGATGTCCCCCGCGCCGACGTTCTCCTCCAACTGCTCGACGGTCCGCGCGCCAACGACGGAGAAGCCGACCACACATACCGAGACGGGATAAAACGAGTCGCGTAGGTGCGTCGCTCGAGACTAGCGGGTTCAGGTCCCCTCGTACGCGTTCAACCACTCGGCGACTATCTCTTGAATTGCGAGGGCGGTCGTGCCGATGTTCAGGATCTGATACCCGTTCCGAGCCTTCTCGTTGACGTCCTCCATTCCGAAGCCGAGGTTGCCCACGGGCACGCCTCGTTCGACACCCCTCGAACGAACGGTTTCCACGGCGTCCTGTACGTCCGGATTATCGAGTTCACCGGGAGAGCCGACCGCGACCGAAAGGTCGAACGGGCCGACGAAAACGAAACCGAGGTTCGGAACGTCGAGAATCGAGTCGATGTTCTCGACCGCCTCCAAGGACTCTATCGTAACCCCGATAAGCACCTCTTCGTCCTCGGTGGCCGCGTAGTCGTCCTCCAGTCCCCACCGACTCGCTCGTGGAACCGCGAGACCGCGTTCGCCCGGCCCGCCGTCGTAGCGGAAGTACGCTGCCCGCACGATATCCCGTACCTCGTCCGCCGTATCGACGTGTGAGAGGAACACGTTTCTCACACCGGCGTCCAGTACCTTCCGAACGAGCGCCGGTTCCGTAACCGGTACTCGAACCAACAGCTCCGTTCCAGACAGCTCGCTCGCGCGGAGTAGTGATTCCACCGCGCCTGCGTCCAACGGACTCGGACCCGCGTGTTCGAAATCGATCCAAACGAAATCGAGTCCGAGGTCGCCGTACAGTTCGACGAGCGTCGGCGAGTACGTGTCTTCGGCCATCCCGAGCGTGACATCGCCGTTTTCGAGCCGTTTCCGTAAACTTGTCGTATTTCTTTCTCGTGCCATGAGTCCCCCCCACCGGGTACCGACACGGGTTGTCCGACGGTGCGTTTCGCGCCACCTGTGATCGATTTCGCACCGCTATCGGTGTCGGGTCGGCGGACGTGGTACGCTACCGACGGTAGTAGCGCTGCTGGTCCGCGCTGCCGAGCGAACACTCCATCGGGAGAACACTACACGTCAACCGGAATATTCCGCGCGCACCACCACGTCCCCGCTCGCGTTCCGAACGACGACCGTATCCCCGCCATTGTTCCAGACGGCACCGTCGGACCCCCAGTAGAGTTCCGACCCCGAGTCGGCCCCGCTCCCCGTGTAGAGCATGAGCGTCTCCCCGCTTGCAAGCGTCACGCCCGACGGCACGCGGTACGTGTGCCCGCCGTCGTCCGAAACCGTCCACCCGGAGAGGTCGAGGGTCCCATCGCCCGCGTTCTTCAGGACGACGTACTCGTCGTTCAAGTTCTCGTGGTCGTTGCCGTCCGCGTCGGCGTGGATTCGAGCGACTGCGAGGCCGTCCGTCCCGCCGTCGGTCGCCACTCGGGTCGTCGGTTCGTCCGTGCTTCCCCGCCCATCCCCGCTCACCTGTCCGTTCGCACACTCCCAGAGGCCGACGCCGTCCTTCTGTGCGCGTGATTCGGCGGCGTAAAACCGGTCGCGCTTGGTGAATTCGCTGTCGTACACCCGCGCGTAGCCCTGTTCCACCAGTTGGTAGTTGAAGAGCGTGCCGTCCGACTCGCGGATGTAAATCAGCAATCGGCCGTAGTATCCACGCGGTCCCTCGTTCGCGTCGAGCGTGATGGTCACTCGCTCGTCCACGAGTTGGGTTCTGGCGAACTCGCTCGCCTTGTGTCCCCAGTCGCGGAGGCAGTTCTTTCCGCTCGCGTCGTCGGGGACCGCTTCGAACTCCGTCGGGTCGTTTTCGGTGTGGACCTCGGGCGTATCGACGCCGAGGAGGCGACCCGTCTCCTCCGTTCCGTTCGCGTAGCGGAACTCCACGGTATCGCCGTCCACGATTCGGGTGATAGTGACGGTCCAGTGACGGGATTGGGACTGTGAATCGCCGTTCGAAGCCGCTCCGTCCGAGCGGGGCGTCGTGGTATCCTGCACCGACGCACACTCGGCGGTCAGGACGCTCGCGCAGACGAGAAGTACGACGACGGAGACCGACTGCGAGGAATCCGTGAAAGACACGAGGGTACCGAGACGCTTCCGGCGGTTAAATCTATGCGACTCCTCCGGCGTCGCGGTCCTCGAACGGACCGGAGTCGGGTTCCGCAGGATACTCGTCTACCGCGACGACTCGCTCGTGGTCGAGATGTTCGGCGAGTCGGAAACCGACTTGGGCGTTTTCGTTCCGGCACTCCAATCGACGCCAAACGAGTACGCGAGCGAACGAGAAGGACGTTTTATATTCCAGCGCCGAAACGAACCGATATGGGCGACACACCGACCGAGCGCTTCCGCGAGAACGCGACTGAAATCGCGTCGATTCTCGTCACGGGGTTCTGGCTTCTCGCTCTCTTTACCGGCCAGAGTTGGTGGCTTCCGGCCATGCTTCTCGGCTACGTCATCGTCATTCCGATAGTCGAAATGCTGTTCGGGGACGACGAGGACGTCGAGGGCAGGTGGGACGATATGTGGGACGACGATTGGTGGGACTGGTCGAGCAGTAACGAACGTTCCAACGAACCCACCGAAACCGTCGAACCGAACAACAGGGACGCCCTCGAAACCCTCAAAAACCGATATGCGCGGGGGGAACTCACCGACGAGCAGTTCGAGCGAAAGCTGGAGCGGCTCATGGAAAACGACACCGTAGAGGACGTCGAGGAACGATTGAGACGGAAGGAACGGGACGTAGAGCGGAACTGAACGCCGAGAGAGGAAGGGAGTGGTTTTCTTCGGGCGAAAGTTTATACGGAAAAACGGGACAATACGGCTCCATGGACGAATGGGAGTACAAAATCGTGGAGCTGTCGGACGGTGGACTGTTCGGCGGGAGCGAGGAACCGACCGAGGCCGACCTCAACGAACTCGGAGCGCAGGGCTGGGAACTGGCATCGTCCCTAACCGGGTCGAACAAAACACTCGGCGGGCGACCCAAAAGCGAGACGAGTGCGTTGGTGTTCAAGCGACCGAAGGAGTGACGGAGCGGTCCACCGAGCGAGTTACTCCGCGTCCGCCCACGAATCCAGCGTCTGCTGAATCAGCGCCTCGCCGACGGCGCGGCCGAGGACGTCGTATCCGGCGCGTTCCGCGCGGTCGTCCGAGGAGGCAATGAGACGCGAGACGATAAACTCCGGCGTGGACTTGCCGACCGTCTGGAACCGCGGCTGGTAATCGACGAGGAGGTCCAAGTCCTCGTTCAACCCCTCGGCGAAGATTCCGTCCTTGCGCGCTCGTCCGGGGAGCGGGTTCAAATCGTCCGCGAGGTGAGTCACGAACACGCCGAGCGCCCCCCTATCGACGGTCAGGCTGACGAGTCCGTGGAGGAGGTTCGCCGCACTGCCGGGTTCCGTGATGGCCTCGAACTCGTCCACTAACATGAGTGTGCGTCCGTCGTTCGTGAGCGGTGGAACGATACTTCGGAGCGTGGATTCGAGCACGCCCGCGTTGAAACTCGCGTGGCGGCGGTGGAAGACGATGGCGTCCGAAATCGACACCTGTGCGCGCGAAGCGGGTACGGGAAGCCCCATCTGTGCCAACAGGCCGACCTGACACAGCGTTTCGAGCAGGGTCGTCTTCCCGCCGCTGTTCGCACCGGTCAGGACCGTCACTCGGTCGCCCTTCGGCGGTCCCGCGACGTGGTGGTCGCCGATGCCATAGGTGATGGGTTGCACGTCGCCCGCGGTGGCGAGAAACAGGTTTCGCGCGTCATCGACCGCGAATCCGGAGTCCACGAACTCCGGGCGCGTCATGTCGAACGCGTCGGCAAAGCGGGCGAGCGACAGCGAAACCGCGAGGTCGCTCACGGCCGACACGGCGTCGTCGATGGCGTCGCGGGCGGTTTCGATGTCGGTTTCGAGCGCCGAAACGACCGTCTCCTCTCGCTCTTCGACGGCGTTCTTCGTTTCCGCGACGAGTTCGCGGAGCGACCCGCCGACGAAATCGGTGGCGTCGGTGGCCTCACCGACCGTCGCGTCGCGGACTCGCTGTGGTTCGATATCGGTTTCGCGGGCGACGTACTCGACGTAGCTCTCGCAGAACTCGTCCGGCGATCGCACGTCGCCGGATTGGACGGATTCGAGTACGTCCAGGGCACCGCTTTCGAGGCGTTCGACCGCGGTCAGCGTTGCCCGGAGGTGGTCGAGTTCCTCGTCCGCTCCCTCGACAACCGTACCGTCGTCGATTTTTCCGAGGGCACCGGCGGCGACGGCCAGGTCGTCAGCGTCGATGGCGGCTACCGTAGCGAACGCGCCGTCCGTCACGCCGGTTTGCTGGAGGGAAATCGTCGTCTCCACCGCGGTTCGTTCGCTACCGTCGTACTCCTCGAACGCGTCGAGGACGGTCGTTCGCGTCGCGTCGTTTAGTTCGTCCCACGATTCGACGGCGGCCATGACCGAATCGAGTCGTTCGGTGGCCTCCTCCCGGGAGCGAACCGGCGTCAGGACGCGAATTCGGTCGCCAGCGTCGGGCGTGACGGCGTAATCGCTCGCGAGGTCGAGCAACGATTTGTACACCGAGCGGGCGTCACGGGTGGCGAGGACGGCCATTCCCTCGCCGCCGTTGGCCTGTCGAAGTATCCGCGTCGCTCGGCCGCGGGACAGCCCTGCGGTCGTGAGTGCGCGAACGTCGCTCGATTCGATGGCTCGAATCGCTCGTTCGACGCCCAATTCGGCTTCGAGCAGTTCGCTCGTCTTCGGCCCGACACCCCAGTAATCCTCCAGCCTCATACCTGTCCGCTGACACGGACGGCTATTAATCATTCCCGTTCGACCGAAACATAGAGAAAGCCATGGCGAGTTTATGTTCCCATGCCCCTCCATGAAGAATACCCTGAACCGCCGCGTATCCACCACGTCGGCGACACGAGCGGGGTTTCACTTCCGGGGATATCGACGGAAAAAGCGAGCGTCGAGCGGGCGTTCGACGCCCTCGACGCGACGGAGTGCATCGTGTGTGAACACGGACTGCCCGAATGTGACGCGCTCGCCGTGCTGAGCGAGGTGCGCGAACGCGATTCGAGCCTTCCGTTCTTCGTCGTGAGCGACGACGACGAAACGATTGTCGAAGCGTTTTCGATGGACGTAACGGACTGTATCGGTCCCGAGGACCGGAAGATTCTGTCGCACAAAATCGAACGCGCCGTGACCGGCTATCGGAACGAGCGGGCGCTCTCACGGGCCAACGCAGTTCTCGAAGCTGTTCCGGACGCCGTCGTGGCTATCGACACGGAGGGAACGGTTCGGTACGCCAACGACGGACTCGAGCGGGTACTCGGCTACGACTCCAAGGAGATAGCAGGTGAACCGTTGACGCGCGTGATTCCGGAGCAGTTGGAGTCGCTGTACGAAGCGGCATTGAGACGGTATTCAGAAACGGATGAGCGAAGCCTCGACTGGGAACATTTCGAGACGAGGGCACGGCACCGCGACGGCCACGAGGTCCCGGTGACGCTTTCGCTTCGGAACGCGACCGACGGCGGCGAGGAGTTGATAACGGGAATCGTCCGTGACGTTTCCGAGCGTAAGACGGTGGAGACGGAACTCGAAGCGTCACGCGAGCGCTATCGGGAGTTGGTGGCAACGAGTCCGGAAGCCATCCTCGTCGCCGACACGGAAACGGGGAAGATAGTCGATGCCAACGCCGCGGCCGAGGAACTCCTCGGCCGGTCACGAAGCGAGATCTGCGAGATGTATCAGTGGGAGCTACACCCGCGAGAGCGACAGACCCACTATCGGCGGATCTTCGAACGGCACGCGGAGGAAGGTGGAATAATGCGAAACAGGGACGACCTCACGGTCGTTCGGTCAGACGGGGAGGAGGTACCGGTGGAGATCAGCGCGAACCGGACCCAACTCGACGGGCGGCGGGTCATTCACGGAATCTTCAAGGACGTCTCGGAGCGGAAGGCCCGCGAACGGACGCTCGCGTACCTGCGGTCCGCGACACGTGAACTCATGACGGCCGAAACGAAGGCAGACATTTGCAAAATCGCGGTGGAGGCCGCCGGCGAGGAGTTGGAACTCCCCCTCTCCGGTATCTATCTCGCGAACGACGAGGAGGACGTACTGCGGCCAGTCGCGGTGACGGAGACGACGGAACAACTATCGGACGAACTGCCGCGTTTCGAGGCCGGGGAGGGTCTCACGTGGTCGGCGTTCGAGTCGGGCGAGGCGACCACGTTCGGCGCGAAAGAGGGGCAGATGACCGACGACCGACCGGTTTCGGTCGAACAGGAGATGGTGATTCCCCTGGGCGAACACGGCGTGTTCCTGTTGGGGTCGCTCTCCGATTCCGAACTGGACGAGTACGTCAGGGACTTCGCGGAGATTTTGGCGACGAACGTCCGGTCGGCACTCGACCGGGCGGCACGCGAGGAGACCCTTTCCACCCAGCGGGCCGAGTTGGTGGAACTGAATCGCATCAACGAGGTCATCCGCGACGTGGACCAAGCGCTGGTACAGGCGACGAGTCGGGAGGAAATCGAGGAAGCGGTCGTGAACCGGTTGGCAGCGGCGGGACCGTACGAATTCGCGTGGGTTGGCGAAAGCGAAGTGAGCGCCGAAGCCGTCCGCACTGTGGCGAACGCTGGCGATACCACCTATCTAGATGCGGTCGAAACGGCCGCGGATATGTGTAACTGTCCGGTCGAAAAAGCACAGACGACGGGCCGAGAAGTGGTCGTCGAGGACGTGGAAATTGACCCCGATTTCGAGGCGTGGGGAGAGGAGACGCTCGACGGCGGTGTGCAGTCGATGGCCGCCATCCCGATTCGGTACGACGAAACCTGCTACGGCGTCCTCGCAGTCCACGCGAACAGAGGAGGAGCCTTCGACGATAGAGAACGGGAGGTTCTCGTAGAACTCGGCGAGACGATGGGGATGGCGATAGCCGCGATGGAGAGCAGAAAGGCGTTGGCTTCCGACTGCGTGGTCGAAGTGGAGATGGAGATATCGGACGCCGACCATTACTTCGTTCGTATCCCACAGGAGTTGGGGTGTACGTTCACCCTCTACGGAACGACGATGTCCCAGACCGGCGAAATCCACTGTTTCATCACCGCCTCCGGCGTGCCGTCGGACGTCGTCCTCGAACGAACCGCGAAAGCGGACGGAATAACCGACACGCGACTCATCCGCGAACGCAACCACGAGTGCGTCTTCGAAGTGACCTACGAGGGGCCGTCGTTCGTCAAGACGCTCGTGGATAGGGGAGGGGCAATCGGATACGTCGAAGCGAACGAAGAACGTGCGCGTGGTACCGTCGAACTCCCGGCCGACGCGAACATCAGGGGAGCAGTCGAGGCGGTGAAGAACATCGCACCGAAGGGACGCGTCGTCGCTCAACGTGAACGCGAAAAACCGGAACCGACGGCGACGGAGTTCCGCATGCAACTGTCGGAGTCCCTGACCGACCGACAACGGACGGCGATGGAGACGGCCTATCTCGCCGGGTTTTTCGAGTGGCCGCGGGACAGCACGGGCGAGGAGGTGGCGGAGTTGCTGGACGTATCGGCACCCACGTTCCATCAGCACCTCAGACACGCGGAGGCGAAACTGCTAAAAACGTTTTTCGACCGATAAGACGGCGGTTTTCGGCCGGAGGGGTTTTCATCCCCGCGTCGGATGGTCCGGGCATGCGTCTCATTCAGATCCTCGTCCCGGACGACTGTCGGAGCGAGGTTCTCGCCGTGCTCGACGACGAGCACATCGATTACGTTCTCACGCGGGAGGACGGTAATGGCGATGACGCCGCAGTCGTCCAGTTTCCGGTCCCGACGCAGGCGGTGGACGCCGTCCTCACGGACCTCAGGGATGCGGGGTTGGACGAGGAGGGCTACACCGTCGTCGGAAGTTTGGAGACGGCCCGAACACCGAACTTCGACGAACTCGAAGACCGCTTCGTCAAGGGGCGCGACGAGGACGACAGCATCGCGACTGAGGAGATTCGGACGAAGGCGCTCGGGATGAACCCGAGTCCGGTGACGTACTTCGCCATGACCGTGCTGTCGGCCATCGTCGCCACCGCCGGATTGTTGCTCGATTCGCCCGCGCTCGTCGTCGGGTCGATGGTCATCGCACCGCAGGTGGGGTCGGCGATGACGACGAGCGTCGGACTCGTGTTGAACGACCGCGACATGATACGCGACGGCCTGTGGTCGCAGGTTCTCGGACTCGCCGTCGCCATCGTCAGCGCGACGATTTTCGGGTGGTCACTCAAATCGGCCCAGTTCATCCCGCCCGCCCTCAACGTGGCGACGGTGAACCAGATAAGTCAGCGAACCTCCCCCGGATTCCTCTCGCTCGCGGTGGGTCTCTGTGCCGGAGGGGCGGGCGCGTTGGGCCTCGCAACCGCGCTGCCGGTGTCGCTCGTCGGCGTCATGATCGCCGCGGCGCTCATTCCCGCGGCGGCGGCCGTCGGCGTCGGACTGGCGTGGGGTCCGCCGGTACTCGCGTTCGGCGCGTTCGTTCTACTCGTGGTGAACGTCGTCTCCATCAACGCCGCCGGAAGCGGGGCTCTGTGGGTCCTCGGCTACCGTCCGAAGACGGAAATGAACTTTCGGAACGCCGCGCCGACGCTCGTCGCCGTCGCCGTTCTCCTCGTTTCGTTCGCGGGTGCGGGGGCGCTGATGAGCCAGCAGGTCCATACGGAGAACACGGCGAACAGGGAGGTGCAGTCGCTTTTGGAGGGGAATCAGTACAAGGAGCTGGACCTCGTGAAGGTGAGCGTCGAGTTCGACGACATGGGTTTAGTGGACAACTCGCAGCACGTAACGGTACTCGTGACTCGGCCATCGGGAAAGCGATATCCCGGATTGGCGAAGAAAGTCGCGGAGCGAATCTCCGTGAAACTCGACGGCAGAACCGTGGTCGAACTGGAGTTCACGGAACGTCAGCAGTCGGTGGCGAGAACGTGAACCCGTGGTCTGCCGTGATTCGATAGGCAGCGGTCCCCCAGATGTAGTCCTCGGCGGGCCACCACGTCCGCGCGTTGTTGATGCTCGCCACGAGGATGCCGTCCTCCGGGTTTTCGAGGTCGGAGTGGTAACTGACGCTTCCGCTGTCGCCGTCGGTGAACGACGACTGGGACCCCCACTTCAGTTGGCCGTGTTTGCAGACGGTGCCGTACGCGCAGGTCATCCCGTCGATAGCCTGAATCGGGCCGGACGTGTAGCCCGAGACGACCGCTATCTTCTCGAGCTTCGACCCGCGGGCTTTGAGATGAGCGAGGCCCGCCCGCGTGAACTGCCCCATGACGGTGGACGGCGACCCACCGTCGATGGCGTTCGTCGGGACCGCGTCGTTCACCGGGTCGACGCGGACGAAATCGTCGAGCGCGTAGCCGCGTCGTACCTCGCCGACCTTTCGCCATCCGTCGCGCCGTTTGACGAAGAACGGTTCGCCGCTATGTTGCTCGCCGCCGTCGCCGTAGAGGTGGTTCGACGTGGTGAAAAACGGCGTCTCGCCGTCGTACATGGCCGGGCAGAGCGTGGCGGCCGCGTCCCTGCTCCCACACTCGATGCTTCCCGGAATGCGACTTCCGTCGAACGGACGCTCGTCCGAATTTCCGTTCGGTGTTTCGGCTCCCGACCGAACCCGATTCACCTCGACGGCGACGTCGCCGACACGCTCGGGAACGGCCCCCGTCGCTTCGTCGTCGGTCACGTCCACCGCGAGGGTGGCGTTCCGGCCACCGAACTCCCCCGGAACGACGGCACTCCCGACGACGCCGGGACGCGAGAGCACGTCGGAGCGTTCGTGTGCGTCGAACGCTGCGCGGAGGTCCGCGAACCAGTCCGCCGGAACAGTCGTGGTCAGCGGTTCCGAGTCGGGGCCGTGACCGTACACGAGCGGTACTTCGTCCCGGCCGGCCGCCCGCACGTCGTCGGGGGTGAGCAGGGCGGCCATGGACCCTAACCCGGCACCCGCGAGCGTCGTGATGAACCGTCTCCTCCCCATCGCTTCGAGTCGTTTGTCGGACAGAGAACGCAGTAGCGGTCGCTGTCCGATGTCGTCGTGTCTCCCCATCGTGTCGTTCCCCCATTCCCGAACCGGAGTACGACGGACGGCCACTTGAAAGTGAACCGTCACGCTCGACGGATGTCGGCTGAAATTATCGAGAAGTGGGAGTGTTTTAGGCACGCCGAAAAATAGAAACGTACACGTGTGTTTAGGCTAGCCTAAAAGATGGGCGTGGTAGCAGACGAGTCGACGTTCACGATGCGACGACACGCTCCTCGGCTGTAGCGCCGCTCTCATGGTTGAAGCTCCAAATCGGGGTCACACGCCGAGCCGCGAATCAAATCACGAATCGACGTACGAATCACGAATCAGTGCGACGCGAGTGCGGTAGGCATCATCGCTCGCGTCGTCTCATATCATCGTCCGATACGATGGCAGGAATATGAAACGTGGACATGGACGATGAAACGAACCCGGATTGCGGGGAGAAGGGAAAAACCAGGAGTAAATCCCGGTATCGGAGCGAACCAAAGCTCTTATCGGATATTAGGGGGACCTAAAAGCAAAGACGAACAGCGAGGCGGGTAGTGCTTTGCTGGAGGATACGATGGAAGAAACCGAGGATGGAACGACACGTATGACGGAGGAGGCCGAGACGGGAATAGGGGCGCAACTGGACGGCTCTCTGGCGATGCTCGTCCTCGCCAGTATCGCCATCGTCGTGATTTCGGCGCTCGTGCAGGTCAGTTTCGGGGCGTACTCCACGACGCTCTCACAGGCGTGGCACGCCGTGTTCAACCCGAAGGTGGTTACGAACCCGGACGTACTCACCGCACTTTTACTCGGCACTGAAATCCCGTCGAACGTGACGTTGAGCAACACCACGACGGTTATCTGGAGTCTCCGTCTACCGCGGGTGTTCGTCGGCATCTTCGTCGGCGCGAATTTAGCCGTCTCGGGTGCGATATTTCAGGCCGTCACGCGCAACGAACTGGCCAGTCCCTACATTCTCGGCGTCAGCCACGGGGCCGGCTTGGCCGTCCTCCTCACCCTCGTCGTGTTCAGCGGACTCTCCGTCTTCCTGCCGATATTCGCCGCCGTGGGCGGTATCGCGGCGTTCATCGTCGTCTACGTCATCGCGTGGAAGGGCGGGACGAGCCCCGTCCGTCTCGTCCTCGCGGGCGTCATCGTCGGCACCATCTGCTCGTCCCTACAGCGCGGCCTGTTCTTCTTCGCGCAGGACATCGGCGTGGTACAGACGGCCCTCTCGTGGACCACGGGGTCGCTCACCGGTACCGGGTGGGAGCAGGTCCGAATCATCCTCCTCCCGACGTTAGTGATACTTCCGCTCGCGATGTTGGCGTCCCGACAGCTAAACGTTCTCCTGCTCGGCAAACGAACCGCCCGCTCGTTGGGTATGTCGGTCGAACGCGTCCGGTTCGCGCTTTCGACGCTTGCGATTCTCGCAGCCAGTTCCGCGATTTCGGTCGCCGGAATCGTCGGCTTCGTCGGCCTCATCGTGCCGCACGTCGTCCGGAACATCGTCGGCAGCGACTACCAGAAACTCCTCATCGGAAGCCTGTTCGCCGGACCCGCGCTGGTGGTCAGCGCGGACGTGGGCGCTCGCCTCGCTCTCAACCCGATACAGATTCCGGTGGGCATCGTCACCGGGTTGGTTGGTGGGCCGTACTTCCTCTATCTCATGCGGAAGCGCCAAAAGGTAGGTGAACTCTGATGACGAGAGATGCCGCAATCGGGGACGGTGCAGGACGGGGAGGAATCGAACGCGAACGAGCGCGTGATATGGAAATCACCGGCAGTAGAACGAATCCGCCGGAGGAATCAGAATGAGTACAGAAATGAACGACGGACTGAGCGAGGAAACGGGCGACGAAACGGACGGACAGGCCAGCGAACTGTTCGGTGAGGAGTTGGCGATAGGCTACCCGAACTCGGGAATCATCGTCGAGTGTGACTCCATCGTCCTCCCGGAGGGCGAAATCACCGCGCTCGTCGGTCCGAACGGGAGCGGTAAATCGACGCTCCTCAGGGCGCTCTCGCGGGAACTCGACCCCGAGAACGGGGCGGTTCGACTCGACGGCGAGGATATCCGAGCGTTCGGAACGAAGGAGTTGGCGCGAAAGTTGGGGCTCCTCTCGCAGGAAAACGAATCGCCCGGCGGGTTGACCGTCGAGGAACTCGCGTACTACGGGCGCTATCCACACCGCGGCTTCTTCGAGTCGAAGACGGACGAGGACCACGAGGCGGTCGAAACGGCCCTCGAACGCGCCGGCGTTACCCATCTCCGGGACGAGGCGATGAACAATCTCAGCGGCGGCCAGGGACAACTCGCGTGGATCGCGATGGTGCTGGCACAGGAAACCGACGTGCTCCTGTTGGACGAACCGACGACGTATCTCGATTTACGCCACCAGTTGCGCGTTCTCGAAGTCGTCCGAACCCTCTCCCGCGAGGAAAATTTGACCATCGGTATCGTCCTCCACGACATCTCGCAAGCCGCGCGTTACGCCGACAACCTCGTCGCCCTGCGCGACGGCGAACCGTACGACTGGGGACCGCCGGACGAGGTCGTCACCGAGGAACTGCTCGCCGACGTGTTCGGCGTCGAAGCGACGGTCGGACTCGGCCCCGATGGGCCGATAGTGAACCCGCAACAACCGCTCTGAATGCGAAGTGAGTGGGTTCGGGAGACCAAGCCGAGAGGCGTTCCAGTCAAGTCCGCGTTCGGCAACCGATTAGCGGGCACACATTTTTAACCGGAGGAAAAATACGGGTAGATAACAGGACGGCACGAGTTCATGAACACAGTGAAGTATGCAAACCGACTCGCCGACCACCCCCTCGGCCGCCTAGCGATATTCGTCGTCGGAATCGCCGTCCTCGTCGCGGTGATGGTGTTCTATCCACCGTTCGGGACCGTAGTATGGTGGGGGTTTCCAACCATGTTCGTTCTCTTCGGCGTCAAGGAACTGTATTTCCACGGAGGGGACAGCACCCTATCGGTCGTCGCCGGTTCCCTGTTCGTACTCGGCGGCGTCAGTCGCGCGCTGTACCAACTCGTCCCGATGGACGAGTTCGCCGGAACGGTGGCGAACCTCGTTCCGCTCTTCGGAGTGTTCGCCATGATGTACGCACAGCACTACCGCGAAAACGAGTAAATCGCCTCAGCGTAACTCCATTCCTCAGAGCGCCTGCCACGTCCGCGGCGAGTCGTTCAGGCGCTCACAGCCGTCCTCCGTGACGACGACCAAATCCTCGATTCGGACGCCGAACTCGCCGGGGAGGTAGATTCCGGGTTCGACGCTGAACACCATGCCGGGTTCGAGTTCCAACTCGTTGCCCTCGACGATGTACGGCCCTTCGTGGACGTCCAAGCCGACGCCGTGGCCCGTCCGGTGGATGAACTCCTCGCCGTAGCCGTAGGACTCGATGACCTCGCGGGCGGCGCGGTCCACCGACTCGGCCGTGACACCGGGTTCGACGGCTTCGACGCCCGCCTGCTCGGCTTCGAGGACGGCTCGATGGACCCCTTCGTACTCCTCCGGTGGGTCCCCGGCGAATACGACGGTTCGGGTCTGGTCTCCGGGATAGTCGCCGACGTACGCGCCGAAATCGAGGACTACGGGGTCGCCGTACTCAATTTTCCGGTCCCCGTGGCCGTGGTGTGGTTTCGCGCCGTTCGGGCCGGACCCGACGATGGTACCGAAGGCGGGTTCGTCGCCGCCAGCGTCGGCAAGTCGGGACTCGATTTCGGCCGCGAGTTCGGTTTCGGTCATGCCGATGGCCTCCTCGCCGAGTTCCCGGATTTCGACGCTGGCGCGGTCCGCGACTTCTCCCGCCCTCCGCAGGGCCTCGATTTCCGTCTCGTCCTTTCGCATTCGAAGCGGTTCGAGCACCTCGCTCGCCAATCCGAACGTCGCGTCGGGGAGCGCACGCCGGAGGTCCTGCGTGAACAGCGCCCACATCGTGTCGTCCACGAGGATTCGGCCGCCGCGGAGGGCGAACTCGTCGGCGATGTCGTTCACGAGGGAGAGCGGGTCGTCGCCGTCGCTCCACGTTCGAACGTCCGAAATCCACGACTCCTCGGCTATCTGTTCTCCGTACATGTCGGGGACGACGAAAACGGGGTCCCCCGTCTTCGGAACGAACAGGAGCAGGTGGCGTTCGGCGGGGTGCTCATCGAAGCCGGAAACGTAGGACAGGTTCGTACTCGGAAAGAGGACGAGCGCGTCGGCCTCGACCGCCTGCAATCGCTGTTGACTCCTGCGGGTTCGCTCCGCGAAAGCGTCGGGCATGATTCGACTGTCGTCGCTGTGGTGGTAAAAGTTCACTCCTCGGCAACTCCGGCGGTGGAATTTCCTGTCCGATATAGAGGATTTCAGGAGAGAAACGGGCAACGAAGGGCGGAGAGCGGGCAAGGTTACACGGTTACGAAGCGACTCGTCGGAGGCGCCGGTTCAGACAGCGTCCGGCCCGCGTTTGCCGGTTCGGACCTGACAGGCGCCGCTGACGGGCAGGACGAAAATCTTCCCGTCACCGGGTTCGCCGGTCGAAGCGGCCTCTTGGATGGCTTCGACGACGTCTTCGGCCGGGACGTCGGCGACGACGCACTCGATTTTGACCTTCTGGTGGAGGTCGACGACGTACTCCTCGCCGCGCCACTGACTCTTCGTCGCCGGTTGACTGCCCCGTCCGGAGACGTTCGTGACGGTCAGACTCGGCGCGCCGGCTTCGACCAACGCTCGCTTGACGTTCTCCAGTCGAGCGGGACGAATGATGGCGACTACCATCTCGATTCCGGAATCGGCGCTCATCTGTTCTCACCTCCGTCCGCCATGGCGGGGCCGTCCGTGGTCCCCGTCGGGGAACCGCCGCCGGTCTCGTCGAAGGATTCGACGAATTCGGGGTAGGCCACGATACCGTGTTCGGAGCTATCGAGTCCGGTGTGTTCTTCCTTCTCGTCGACGCGCAGGCCGACGGTCACGTCGGCGAGCTTGAAGATGAGGTAGGACGTGACGAGCGTCCAAACGGTGATGACCAAGATACCGACGGTCTGCATGGTGAACTGTGCGAGCGAGAAGCCCGAGACGGCGAACACGGGAATGAGCCACGTACCGATGGCACCCGCGCTCCCGTGGACGCAGAAGACGCCACACACGTCGTCGACTTTGAGCGTGTCGACGACCCAGCGGTAGACGAGGGGAACCTGCACGCCCGCGATGATGCCGAGGACGATGCCGCCGACCCACGTGACGTGGGGGACCGCGCCGGTGACGGCGACGAGACCCGCGAGGAGGCCGTTGGCCGTGAACAGCGGGTCCGGCTTGCCTTCGAGGTACGTCGTCGTCAGCGCGGCGGCGGCCGCGCCCGCACCCATTCCGAGGGTCGTGTTGAGCGCGACGCGACCGAGCGTGGCACCTGCGAACTGGAGGGCACCGTTCTCCACGGAGAGAACGCTCGCCTGCGTCCCGACGTTGAAGCCGTACCAGCCGAACGCGAGGATGAACGTTCCGAGCATGACGAGCGTCAGCGAGTGACCGGGAATCGGCACGCTGTTGCCGTCCTTATCGAAGCGACCGCGACGGGGACCGACCATGTACGCGCCCACGAGTCCGGCGATTCCGCCGAGCATGTGGACCACGGTCGCTCCCGCGAAATCCATGTACCCCACACCTTCGGCGATTCCGAAGGCGGACCCGACCGCCTGTCCGAGGTAGCCGCCCGCGGAGAGCAGGCCGCCTCCCCACGCGAAGCCCTGAACGACGGGGTAGATGACCGCCGTCAGCGCGATGGAGTAGAACAGGTAGGCTTTGAAGTGTAGCCGTTCCGCGACCGCACCGCTGACGATGGTGGCGGCGGTCATGGCGAACACCGCACCGAACAGCCAGCCGACCCACGCGCTCGGGTCGTTGATGTAGGCGAACGCCTCCGCCATCGAGAACCCGCCGGACGAGGTGAGACCGGCGGCGACCGCCGCGATTCCCGAACCGACGAGGAAGTAGATGAGAACGCCGAGACACCAATCCATCATGTTCTTCATCAGGACGTTGGCGACGTTCTTCGCACGAACCTGTCCGGCCTCCAGCATGGCGAAACCCGGCTGCATGAAGAAGATGAGGAACGAAACCGTGAGCACCCACACGCTGTTGATGCCCGACGCGATGGTGTTCAAATCGACCATCAGTCACCACGCTCCTCGACCGGTCCTGAACGATCCACCGAAACCGAATTGTTTACCTTTTCGCCCGTTTCCGCCGTGTTTGTAATCCAAGTCACGCTATAGAATCGTGATTCAAAAGGATATAAACCTAAGTGTTTACGAATGTCCGATTATTTCGGTACTTATTGACGAGCGGTCAGTTTACAATCAGATATATTCTGTTTAAGGTCGTAAAGCGTCCAGAAATACGTCTTTGAAAACGAAATAACCGAGCGTTCGTCAACAAACATAGATGGCAAAAAGCACACATCTTTTTGAGGAGTGCGCGGCGATGCGCACAGTGGTCATAAACTGTGGTAGCCCGATGATTAAACACCTAAAACACAACCTAAAAAGTATTCATCGACCCACGAGAAGCGTTTTATACTGCCAGATTGTTTCGTTATCACGTGAATACAACCACAATCGTCCTCAAATACACGCAAAGTCCCCAACATTGTTTTTCGCATTTGCGTCAGTTTTCAGTGGGGAGCGTGGACGTTCCGTACGATGGGGTGACGGGGACGTGACTTCGTCGTACCTCCCGCCGACCGAACTGCTGACCGACGAGAAGAATTTGGAAGCGACACACCAACAGCTCACCCTGTTCATCGAGGAATACGTGGAGCGGTCGGGGACGAGCGGGGTCGTCGTCGGGATGAGTGGTGGCGTCGATTCCACGTTGACGGCGGCCCTCGCGGTCGATGCCCTCGGTCCGGACCGCGTGTTCGGGTTGTTGCTCCCTTGTAACAAGACCGCCGAGGTGGGAAGCCACGACGCTCTGACCGTCGCCGAAGCGCTCGGTATCGACTACGAGGAGATTCACCTCCAACCGCTCACCCGGTGTTTCGAGCGTCTCCTCGTCGGTGACGAGGGGCGCGACGAACGGATTCGCGCGCTCGGCAACACCACTGCACGACTGCGCATGGCCTGTCTCTACTACGCGGCGAGCACGCAGTCGAAACTCGTCCTCGGGACCGGAAACCGCTCGGAACGGCTCCTCGGCTACTTCACGAAGTACGGCGACGGCGGCTGTGACCTCCTTCCGTTGGCGAACCTCTACAAGACCGAGGTTCGGGCACTCGCCCGGCACATGGGACTACCGTGCCGAATCGTTGAGAAGCCCTCCACAGCAGGGCTATGGGCTGAACAGACCGATGAGGGGGAGTTAGGTGCGACGTACGACTGCATCGACGCCGTGTTACACTACGTGGTGGACCGTCGCTACCGCGCCGAGACCGTCGCCGAGGAACTCGACATCCCGATAGAGACGGTCTGGGAGGTCCTCAACAAACACTTGGAGACGCATCACAAACGGCGTCTTCCTGCCACGCCCGGCCGGGAATCCGTCGAGTGAGGTGCGGGAAAGCGACAGCGGTCACTCCCGTGGCTGGATGCTCGCCACGCTCGTCTCGCCCGTCGCCGGATCCACGTGGACGTTGAACGTCTCCTCGTCCGCCGCCGCACGAACGATCCACGTGTTGGCCGCCCGATACGGCGTTTCCGTGACGGACACGTCGCCGTACCCCTCGGCGGCGAGTGCGTCTTTGGCGATATCGATAGCTTCCTCCTCGGAGTCGATGGTTCGCAGGCCGGGAGAGCGAACGAGGAGGACGGGTACGACGGAGTGGCGGGCGACACGCTCCGCGACGCTTCCGAGGAGTACCCGACCCACGCCGGTTCGACCGTGGGTCCCCATCACGATGAGGTCGATGTCCCGTTCGTCGGCGTAGCCGAGGATACGGTCGGAAGGGCGGCCGTCCGTCACGTCGCCGACGACATCGACGCCGTACTCTGTCGCCTGTTCGATGGCTTCGTCGGTGACGTGCCTTCCGTCCGCTTCGAGTTCGTCCGCGTCCCCGACCAACTGTTGGCTGACGACGTGGAGGACGTACACCGTCGCGTCGTACTTGTCGGCGATGTCGACCGCGTGGCTCACCGCCCCCCGCGTTTCGTGTCCCCCGTCGACCGGAACCAGAATACGTTCGTACATCGGTGAATGTAGAACGTGAATCGGTAAAAGTCGGGGTGATTTTCCGGTTCGAATCGGTGGAGTCGAACCGGGTCTTCGATTCGACTTCGACCGACCCCGACGGCTATAGCGTCGGCGAACGTACGGAGTATTAGGTGGGGACCTGACGATACGATGGATGGGAACATAGCGCTGTTACGGAAGCGGGCGCGTCTCGCGTGGTGGGTGGTCGGCCTCGTCCTCGGGGTCGTCGTCCTGTTCGTGTTCTACTCGTTCGAGGGGACGTTCGTCCTCGGGCTGTTCATGTACTACGCGACGCGGCCGATATACGACCGATTGGAACACCGGTTAGGTCATCCGGGGTTGACCGCGGTCGCGGCGCTCGTAACCGTCGCGCTCCCCGTCGTGATTCTCGTCTCCTACGCGGTCGCCGTGAGCGCGGTCGAAGTCGCCACGATTGCGGGACAGTCGTTACAGGGCTACGAGGGCGTCCTCCAACCGTACCTCGATTTGTCGTCGCTGACGGTCCATCCCCAGCGAATCCTCGAATTGGCCCAGCAGAGTCAAGGAGAGTTCATGCGCCTCGGCGGCCCGGAGTTCCTCAAAACCGCCGCGGACGTGGCGGCGGCGTTCGGTACGGGACTTCTCCAGTTGTTCGTCGCGCTCGCGTTCGCCTTCTACCTGCTCCGGGACGACGACAAACTGGTTCGCTGGTTCGTCAGCGACATCGGTGGCGAACGAAGCACGGCGTACACCTACGTCGCCGCGGTGGACCGAAGCCTCCAGACCGTCTACTTCGGGAACATCCTCAACGCCTTCGTGGTCGGCCTCGCCGCCGCCGTGGTGTACAACCTCGCCAACGTCTTCGCGCCGCCGGGGCTCTCGGTTCCGCTTCCGACCCTCCTCGGGTTGCTGACCGGGGTCGCGAGCCTCGTCCCTATCGTCGGGACCAAACTCGTGTACGTGCCCATCGCGGCGTACCTCGTCGTCCGGTCGTTCGAAATCGGACCGAGAACGCTCTGGTTTCCCGCCGCGTTCGTCGCCCTGTTCATCGTCGTCATCGACCTCGTGGCCGAAGTCATCATCCGACCGTACATCACGGGTCGCGAACTGCACGTCGGTCTGATGCTGTTCGCGTACATCTTCGGTCCGCTCCTGTTCGGGTGGTACGGGCTGTTTCTCGGCCCCCTGGTGCTCGTCCTCCTCGTCCAGTTCAGCCGCGTCGTCCTCCCCGATTTGATGCAGGGAACGCCGATTCAGGCGCGAGAGGCCACGGACGCAATCGGAGGAGACGACCCGGAAAACGAAGGGGATGCGGCGGAGAGAAACACGACGGGGAAAGGGGATGAAGGGGACGAAGGAGGGGAAGGAACCGGAAAGGAACCGGAATCGGGAACGCAAGCCGAATCGGAGTCGGAAACTTTCGAAGAGGAATCCAACGACGGGGAAGCGGACCGCGACGAGAACGATACATCTCCAGCCTGAGCGGTTCGAGCGTTAGAATCGGCCAACAATCAAACCGCAATGGAGAGGACCGTGATATTCCCAACTACATGGCAGTGTGGAATTAACTTGTGAGGAACCGGTATCGGGACGGTCGCTCGATTGTCGCCGCCGTTCGACGCACGAATCGGACTCCGGCGTCGGGACCGGTTGGTCGCGGAACAGCGCTGGCACCTCCGATAGGTGACGATACCACGAGGTGGGAAAACTGCTATTTCGGAGATGACTTCAGTACTGTTCTTTCTTTAGGTCCTCCAGATGGCTTTGGATTCGGGGGAACTTCGATACCTCCACGAACGCGTACTCCGCGCCGCCGAAGAACGACTCCGGAACCTCCGAGTCCGAGAGGTGCAGTTCGGGGTCGGAATCGACGTGGTTTACCTTCTGAAAGGGGATGACACGGGCGAGTCCTGGGTCAGCGTTAAGACAGACGACTGCGTTTTCTTGAACGAGTACCGCGTCGTACTCCTGTGCCTCGTATTCGTCTACCGCGAAGACCGTCGGCATGGGTGGAAATACGCGGAGAACGCTATTAAAATGAACCCGACCGAACTGGACCGACGACTGCGCGAGCGATTCGACGCACCCGAGGGTGCCCGCAGAGTAGTCGTTCGGGAGGCCCGCGACCTGTCGGATTCGGGGCGGTACCGAAAACATTCGGGAATGGACCTCACCGCCGGGGCAATCGTCGGCCATTTAGAGGACGCGCCGAACGACATGTCGCTTCCCGAGCGGTGGAACTGGTGGGTCGGGTCGCTCGAAATCGCCTACGGCGGCTACACCGAGTTTCTCATCATGCGGTGGCAGGGTCAGGAGTGACGACTCACGACGGCAGTTGGCCCGTCACCATCAGATACGCGAGTCCGAACTGGAGCGCGTTGAACGCGCCGTGAATCAGCGACGAGACGACGATGTTGCCGGTGTACTCGTATGCCGCCCCGAGGACGGGCGAGAGAACGAACAGGATGGCGAGGTAGACGAACTTCCCCCCTCCCTGTAGCGAGAAGAAGTGAACGAACGCGAAGATGAGGCTCGCCAGTGCGATGGCGGGCGACCGCCCGAACGACTCGCGGAGGCGTTCCTGTACGACACCGCGATAGAGCAGTTCCTCGCCGGGACCGATGAGGAGGAACGACAGCGGAATCAGCAGGAGAAACACCCGCGGGTCCTGTTCGCCGATGGTGGCGAGTTCGTTCTGAGCCGACTGAATCCCGAGCGTCGTGAGGACGACGGACACCACGAGGAGGCCGCCGTAGAAGACGACGAACCCGCCGACGGTCCACCCGAGGTCCGAAAGCGTCGGAAACCGAACCCCGATGTACGAACGCCCGCGACCGGTGTAGCGGAGGTACGCCAGCGCGAACACGCCGAAGGAAACCCCTTGGCCCATCACGATGGAGACGGCGACCAACAGCGTCGGACTGGAGAGCAAGTTGATTCCGCCGGCCGAAAACACCAGTGCCGTGAGGAGGACGACGATGACCGCGAAGGCGTACCCGCCGAACCCCAACCCGGCGGCGACGAACACCGCACGGGAACGCGCGTTCCACAGCGCCGTCATTCGTTTGCCTCTCGAAACCCCGCGCTAATCGCTCCCGTGATGACATGTCCCACCCCAATCTCCTCCATTTCGGGGTTCGACGTGGAGGGTACTGACTATTGTGTAGAAATACTGTCTCGTTCGGCGTGGCAAGAAAGGCACGACGAAGGCGTGATAGACCGACGAAAGAAAAACGAACCCCGACGGTCGAAAAAGAAATGATGGCGGCCGGTGGTTGAAGCGAATCGAACCCTGTATTTTCGCCGATGGAAGCGATTGTAATCGGTAGGCACTGCCTACCCGGACGATTCCCCGCCACGGAGAGCGCGAGTCCTACACGTGTTCGTCGAGGAAGGCGTCGATGCGTTCGAACTCCTCCACGAGGTTTTCGCGCGAGGTGGTGTGATGACCCTCGTCCTCGAAGATGCAGGTCTCGACCGGGACGCCTCGTTCGCGAACCTTCTCGGCGATTTGCTCCGCTTCGCCGACCGGGACGCGGGGGTCGTTCGCGCCGTGTTGGATGAACAGCGGACAGGAGATACGGTCCGCCTCGTGAATCGGGCTGATTCGTTCGAGCAACTCCGTATCGTCGAGCGACCCGTACTCCTGTTCCCGGTGGCTTCGCCGCCACTCGCCCGTGTTTTCGAGGAACGTCTCGAAGTCGGCGATGCCGACGAAATCGACGGCGGCGGCCCAGAGGTCGGGGTACTCCGTAATCGCCGCGAGGACCATGAAACCGCCGTAGGAGCGTCCGTAGGCGACGATTCGGTCGGAGTCCACGGCGTCCTGACCGTGAAGCCACTCGACCGCTGCCTCGATGTCGGCCACCGAATCCATCCGTTTGTCCGTGTCGTCCAGTCGGGTGTAGGCCGTGCCGTACCCGCTCGACCCGCGAACGTTCGGTTCGAAAATCGCGTAGCCCTGCTGGAGGAAGAACTGCTTCGTCGGGTAGAACCATGGTTGACGCTGGTACTGCGGCCCGCCGTGGATGTCCACGATGACGGGCGTCTCGCCCGATTCCGCGTTCGACGGGAGCGTCCAGTAGGCCGGAATCTCTCGGCCGTCGAACGACTCGTATCGCACGATTTCGGGGTCGAGGAACGTCTCGCGGGGGATGCCGAGCGTGCCGAAGTCCGTCCACCGCTCGGCGGTTCCGTCCTCCGGGTCGAGGACGAGAACGTTCTGGGGGTCGTCGCTGCGACTCATCGAGAGCGCACATTCGCCGTCGGGACCGAAGCCGACACCGAATACGACGCCGTCCGGGAGGTTCGGTTCCGACAGGGATTCGATGCCGTCGTCGCCGTCCACGAACCGCCCGGCGTGAATCTCGGAGTACCCGTCGACGTTCCGCACCCACACCGCGCGGCCCGTTCCGGCGTGGAGGGAGAAGTGGGAGACGTTCCACTCTCCCGCCCCCTCGACGACCGTGTGCGTGCCGTCGTCGAGGTCGAGTCGGCAGACGTAGGTCGTGTCCGCACCGTGGTTCGTCATGCAGTAGAGTTCGCCCTCCGGTCCGAACGTCACGTCGTGATATCGGGCATCCGTGTCGTCCGTGATTTTTCGGGTGCCGCCCGTCTCGGGGTCGAGGAGGAACAGGTTCTGGTCGAAACTGGCGTTCGCCCGCGAGAAGACGATTCCGGGTCCGCCCCACGCTTCGACGCTCAGGAATCCGCCCGGTCCTTCGTGGACGAGCGTCGGGTCCGTCTCGTCCCGACCCTGCACGTACACGTCGAACGTCCCGACATCCCGACGATTTGCGACGAACGCGATTTCGTCGCCGTCGGGACGCCACGCGCCCCACCCGTGGATAGCCTCGGGAGTCGCCGTGAGCGCCGTTTCGGTCCCCGTATCGAGGTCGTAGCGGTACAGTTGGTCGTGTTCGTCGCTTCCCGTGTCCATGCCGAAGACGACCTCCGAGCGGGTCGGGGAGGCGGAGACGAACGAAACTCGTTCGTCGTGGGCGGTCAGACGGGACGGGAACGACCCCGGTTCGTCGAGCGACCAGACCTGCGGCGTCCCCGTCGTGTCGGCGAGGTAGACGAGCGTTCCGTCGACGGTCATGGTCGGCGAACTGGCCGAGTCGATACCGAGATAACGCGTGAGTGGATAGCGAGCGTCCGACATGCCACAGTCTCTGAAGGGTGACGGCAAAAGAATTCGGCTCGGGTGCCTCCGTGGCCGGTTCTTGCGGAAAGACCTATCCTGATGCGTGACTTTCATGTACGGCAAGGGTTCGGGTGGGTTCGCCCAGCCTTTCATCACTCAACTCCCGACAGATGTCCTCAGATCTCCTCCTCGTGTCGGCGTCGATAATCGCGCTCGGAGCCGTGTCGAAGCTTCTCGCCGACAAGTACGGGATTCCGAACGTGGTGTTCCTGTTGGGATTCGGCCTCCTGTTCGGCCCGGAGGGATTCGGTCTCATCGACCCCGCGCTGTTCGACGATTCGCTTTCGACCCTCGTCGGACTGGCGGTCGCAATCATCATCTTCGAGGGGGCCTTCACGCTCTCCGCGTCGGAGATGCGTGATACGCCGAAATCGACGCTGAAACTGGTGACTGTCGGCGCGGGCCTGACGTTCTTCGCACTCGGGGGACTGGTTCACTTCTTCCTCTCGATTCAGTGGAACCTCTCGTTTCTCATCGCGGCGCTCCTCGTGGCGACGGGGCCGACGGTCATCACGCCAGTGTTGGACCAGATAGAGGTACGGGAGGGCGTAAAGACCCTCTTGGAGTCGGAGGGCGTCATCAACGACGTGACCGCGTCCGTGCTGGGGACGGTCATCTTCAGCGTCGCGGTGTTGGGCATCGACCCCTTCGGGAGGGGCGTCAGGATTGACGTCGCCCTCGACTTCGTTACGAGAATCGGTACCGGCGTCCTCATCGGAATCATAACGGCGCTGGTCGCTGGATACGTTCTCCGATACCTGAGTCGCTCGCCGCAGAACTCCCGAATCACCGTCATCGGCACGGCGTTGATTTCGTTCGCCATCGCGGACGCGTTCGCGGCCGAAGCGGGCGTCGTAACGGTCGCGGTCGCCGGACTCATTTTGGGAAGTATCGACATCCCCTTCGACGATGAAATCGCGGGGTTCAGCGGCGACATCACGTCGATAGTGTTGAGCGTGGTGTACATCATCCTCGCCTCGTTGCTGGATTTACACCACCTCCTCACGTTAGGGCTGGGCGGCCTCGCTATCGTCATTCTGGCGATGCTCGTCGTTCGCCCGCTCTCGGTCTTTCTCTCGACGACCGGGACGCGGTTCACGCGAAACGAACGCATGTTCATCGCCGCCGTCGGCCCGCGCGGAATCATTCCGGCCTCCACCGCGACGCTGTTTTCCCTCCAACTCGCCAACGCGGGGGTCCCGAACGCGACGAGCGTCGTCCACGTGGTGTTCCTCGTCATCCTCGTGACCGTCATCGTGGAGGCGGGCGGGGCACCGCTGGCGGCGAAGGTGCTCGACATCATACCCATGACCGTACTCATCATCGGCGGCAGTCGGACCGGACGGCTGCTGGCGGACAGACTCGAAGAGCGCGGCGAAAATCCCGTCATCGTCGAACGCGACGATGCGGCCATCACCGACCTACGGCGGGCGGGGTACTCGGTCGTCCGCGGTAACGGAACGAACGCCAGCGTCCTCGAAGCGGCGGGGGCCGAGCGGGCGAAGATGGTCGTCGCTGCGACGAGCGACGACGACCAGAACATCCTCGCCTGTCAGACGGCGCGGACGAATTTCGGGACTCAGCGACTCATCGCACAGGTGAACAAACCCGAGAACGCGGAGGCGTTCGAGGACCTCGGGGTGCAACCGGTGACGCCGGTGACGGCGACTGTGGACTCGATGGACGATCTGATACTCCGTCCGAACTTCTCCGACTGGCTGTCGGCGGTCGGCGACGAGAACGACATCGCCGAAGTGATGGTCGAAGCGTCGTCGGCGACCGGACAGCAGGTTCAGGACATAGAACTCCACGACGATGCAGTCATCGCCCTCGTCAGGCGAAACGGCGAGTTCGTCATCCCGAAACCGACGCTCGTCGTCCAGCAGGGGGATTTGGTGACACTCATCGGGAAACGGAAAGCGGTCGAACGGAGCGTGTCGATGTTGGAATAGCCGGGGAGGCCACGTCGGTTCACCGTACCCTGTGTTTTTACCGCCGCCACGCATTGCTGGCACCAACGACACGAACGATGGACGAATCAGCACACCCACCCCCGGTCGAGCAACTCGCGGAACTCCTCGATGCGGGGGCATACGACGATGCAATCGCGTGTTTGGAGCAGTTCGAGACGGCACCGACGGAGGAACGAAAAACCGCCCTCGAAGCCCTTCGACGGTTCGAAGCGCAAGAGGGGGCCTTGGAGCCGTTGATTCCAGCCCTGTCGCCGTTTTTCACCGACGAGGAGCGTTCGGTAAGATTGAAGACGGCGAAGCTGTTCGTCGCCGTTTCCGAACACGACCCCGACGTCGTCGTTTCGGTACTGCCCATGCTGACCGACCGGCTCGCCGACCCGGACGAGTTCTACTTCGTTCGCGCTCGCGCGGCCGAAGCGTTGGGGAACGTCGCGCTCGAACACACGGGCGAAGTCGCATCACCTGCCGTCGTCGCCGAGTTACAGATAGGGCTATCGTTCGACGAACAGGAAGTGAAAGAGAAGTTGGCGAAGGCGCTCGCCGACATCGCGCTGGGCGACCCGAACCGCCTCGACCACCGCGTGCCGAACCTCGCGGAGCATCTTGACGACGACGACGAACTCGTCCGCTACTATCTCAGTACGGCGCTCGCTGCCATCGGGTGTGTGGCGCCGGAGGCACTCGCCGAGGAAGCCGACGCACTCGCGGCGCGACTGGACGACGAAAACGACCACGTCCGGGGACGGGCCGCCGAGGCAGTCGGTCTCCTCGCACGTTCCGATGGCGACGGTTCGTTGTCCCCGGAAACGACGTCGCGGTTGCACGAGGGATGCGAGAACGAGACGGCGTTCGTCCGAGACAGGGCGCGGTTTGCGCTTGATGCGCTCGATTCGATCGATGGACGCGAGCGATCATCTGAGGGGAGTAACGGGGAAGGAACGCTCGACGGACTCCGAGCGACGACGGACGAGGCAGTCGAAGCGATAACGTCGCCGGACGAGGACGGCGTATGCCCGAGTTGCGGACTTTCGATTCCGGATATCGGGCCGCCGATGTGCCCTCGCTGTGGGTCGCCGTATTAAATACGCACGATTTTAGGCAGGCCTAAAAATTCGAAAGCGTTTTATAACTTTAGGCGAGCCTAAAACATATGTCGAGAGAGTTCACGACAGATTCGGGCCAGACGCGTAGGGACTACGTCAAATACGGCGGCGCCATACTCGGCGGGAGTCTGCTCGCCGGATGTGCGGGAGATTCGGAGTCGAAAACGACGTCGACGACAACGACGACGGACACGACGAGTTCGTCCGATGGACCCACGAATACCGAGGACGAGTCCTACTCGGTTTCGATGGCACCGGCCGGGAAAGTCACGTTCGAGTCGGTTCCCGGAAAGTGGGTCGCCTACGGCGGCGGCTATGCCGACATGGGCGTCGCGCTCGGCAAAGCGGACGGGATGACTGGAATCGGCGGCGCGGACCGCTACTATACGGGATTTTACGACGAGTTGCCCGGTGTGAGCGTGGACCGGCAGAAGCTCGAAAACAACGATATCGGCGAAGCCGGGATGGGGAAAGAGCTGTTCTACGAACTCGACAGCGACGTCCACATCATGGACCCGGGGATGCTCGTCAACTGGTTCGACTGGAGCGAGAAGGACGTCGAGGAGATAACGAAAAACGTCGGCCCGTTCGTGGGGAACCTCATCTTCCGCCGGGAAGACGAGTGGCACGACCACCGGTACTACACGCTCTACGAGGCGTTCGAAAAGGTCGCACAGCTCTTTCAGGAACGGGAACGATACGAGGCGTTCGAAAAGCTGCATGACGAGTTCATCGCCGAGATACAGAGCAAACTCCCCCCGGCCGACGAGCGCCCGAACGTGTTGCTCGTCTACGAGGGGAGCAACGAACCGGTGAAGTTCTCGCCGTATCGGCTCAGCGACAAGGGAACCAGCAAGAAGCAGTGGCGTGACCTCGGCGTCAGCGACGCGCTCGCGAGCACCGGCATCGACGGCATCAGCACCACCGACCGCGGCCGAATCGACTACGAGACGATGCTCGAAATCGACCCCGACGTTTTCATGCTACGCGCACACGAGCGCCAGTCAGCGACGGAGTTCCGGAACACCGTCCTCGAGTTCATGCGATCCCACCCGGTTGCGAGCGAGTTAACGGCAGTTCAGAACGGACGCGTCTACCGCGGCGGCTACCTCTATCAGGGGCCGATTCACAACCTCTTCCTGACCGAACGCGGGGCGAAACAGCTGTATCCCGACACGTTCGGCGACGTAACGAGCGACGACGAACTGTTCGACCGCCAGCGCGTCGCGGACATCGTCACAGGAACGAACTGAGGAGCCGAACGATTTCTCTCCGGTCACACCGGGGAAGCCACCCCCTTCTCGGCGGTAGGCACCGTTTATCACAGGTATCGCGCCGCATAACAAAGTGAGAAACGGTCGCCTGACTAACCGAGGAAGCCCATGGTTCGAATTCACGATTCCGTCCGAGCGAGCGAGGTTCAGACCGACCGACACGCTACCTGCGGAGGTATTTGAGATGTCGGTCGAAGACGAAGGCGTGTCGTCGGATGCACCGGCGTCCGACGGCGAGTGTGAAATGCTGTTCTGTGACGACGGGTGGGTAGAGATTCGAAACACGGAGGACACGGACAATCAGTGGTTGATGGCGAACATGTGCGCGGAAGTCCGCCAGTGATCCTCTCGAAGCAACATTCTACGGTATGAGCGGGTAAATTCCCCAGAAAGTTAAGCTTCTCGACGCTGTTTTTGAGATTCTGAGGGGAACCCATCTCGATGCGCGAAAACGTGTGTTCGGATGCGAGGATTGCGGACTGTTTCGGCGTCTCAGGCGCTGTTTCCGCGAGATAGTTCGTTCGACGTTCGAGTCATCGGGTTTACCCTGTTAGCCGCAACCGTAGAAAGTATCGTTCCCGTACTAGCCGGTATGGACATCGTAGGGAGTCTGACCGACGCGGCCACGTTCTTCGGCGAGATGACGTGGAAGACGTGGTGGGCGTTGGTCCTCGGGTTCACGATTTCGGGGGCGGTACAGGCGTTCGTGAGCGAGGAGCGGATGACGAACCTGCTCGGCGGACGCGGACTGCGGGAAATAGGCATCGGGAGTTTCTTCGGGTTCCTCTCGTCCAGTTGCTCGTTCGGGGCCGTGGCGACGACGAAATCACTGTTCAAGAAGGGCGCGTCGCCGGAAGCCTCGTTCGCCGGGTTCCAGTTCGCCAGCACGAACCTCGTCATCGAAATCGGACTCGTGATGTGGATTCTGTTGGGCTGGCAGTTCGTCGCCGCGGACGTTTTCGGCGGTATCCTGATGATTTTGCTGCTCGCCGCGATTACGAAGTACGTCGTCCCCGACTCGTGGTTCGAGGCCGCCCGCGACCACGTCCGGTCGGGCGACGAAGAGAGCGGCACGGTCCGCGACCCGGTCTGCGGCATGGAAGTCGACCCGAGCGACGACGGCACGCTCAGCGTGGAAACCGAAAGCGGAACGGAATACTTCTGCTCGCAGTCCTGCAAGGAGACGTTCGTCAACCAGCAGGAGGACGCGACGTGGGCGGACAAACTCCTCACGGTCTCCGGGTGGAAAAACGCCTTCCGCAACGCCATCGGCGAGTGGGAGATGTTGTGGGACGACCTCATCGTCGGGTTCATCGTGGCGTCGCTCCTCGCGGCGTTCGTCCCGAAATCGTGGTGGGCACAACTGTTCACGCTCGTCCCGAAGGGAACCGTCGGGTGGGTCGTCCTCGGGTCGGCCATCGGCGTGATGGTCGGCGTCATCACGTTCGTCTGCTCGGTGGCGAACGTCCCCTTCGCGCTCGTGCTGTGGAACGCGGGCATCCCGTTCGGCGGCGTCATGTCGTTCATCTACGCCGACCTCATCGTCCCGCACATCGTGGACATGTACCGGAAATACTACGGCAAGCGGTTGGCGGCGGTGCTGTTCGTCTCCATCTTCGCCGTGGCGACGTTCGCGGGCATCGTCACTCACTACGCGTGGCTGGCCGGGGGATTGATTCCGAAACACAACGCGACTGGAGGCTCGGTGCCCCACACCTACACGACGGTACTCGACGTCGTTTTCACCGTCGTCTTCGCCGCACAGGTGTACGTCACCTACTTCGAATCGAGCGGCGAACAAGGAGAGACGACCGCTCACGCGGACTGATTCCCGGTTTCAACGGGTCACGAGGGTCCGAAGTTTGTGACCGACGCGCTTCAGAAGCCACACGTAGTCCGAAACCGGCGAGGAGTCACAGTTCGGTCCCTCCTCTAATTCGCAAGCCTTCTCGGAATCGTTCATGTACATAGTACGGTTCGAAGCGGTTTGTATTGTGCGGTGAGCTCAATACAGAGGGCGGAGGTTGCACGAGAGGAAGCCGAACTGGCCGTAAGAGGTGAGAATTCGACCGGCCACGATTGTACGAAATAACCTCAACTACTATCAGCCTCGACTCCGTAGGGTACGGCGATGACTTACTACGACAAACGGCGCGTAGACGGCGACTTCGATGCTGTCGTGGAGCGAACGACCGAGGCGCTCGCCGACGAGGGGTTCGGAATCCTCTCGGACATCGACGTGAGCGAGGCGTTCGCGAAAAAGCTCGATATCGAGGACTACCCGAACTACCGGATTCTCGGTGCCTGTAACCCGCCGCTCGCGAAGCAGGGCCTCGACGCCGAAACGGACCTCGGCGTCCTCCTGCCCTGCAACGTCGTCGTCTACGAAACCGACGACGGCGTCGTCGTCAGCATGGTGGACCCCGAAACGATGCTCTCGGTCGTTGAAGGTGAGGAACTGGACGACATCGCAGCGGACGTGAAAGCCCGATTCGACCGAGTGTTGGCGTCGCTCGCCGAGTAGTCACGTCAACGACTCCGCGAAATCGGACGTGAACCCCTCGACTTCGTTCCAGTTGGTGTACTCGTAATCGCGGGCGGTGTCCGTATCGCCGCTCGTCCGCTTCGCTATCTGTTTCATCACGAACCGCTTGAGCGTCCCGTACTGGCTGTATTTGAGCGCGCCGGGGACGACGGCCGTCGTATCCGGGTTCCACCCGGTTTCGGCGAGGAACTCGGCGACGTACTCGCGGGCACCCTCCCACCCCTCCTCGGAATCGTCGGCGGCGGCGAGGCTCACCGAGAAGAAGGCCGACGGAATCCGATTCAACTCGTCGGCGTGCGCTTTGACGTACTTTCGCACGTACTTCTGGTGTTTGCCCATGTGAATCGACGCACCGACGATGACGGCGTCGTAGTCCATCAAATCGAACGGCTCCGGTCGATGTTTGATGTGAACGACGGCGGGTTCGTGGCCCGCCGTTTCGAGCACGTCGGCGATTCGTTCCGCCACCGTCGCGGCCTGTCCTTCGGTCGAACCGTAGAGCACGAGTACCTGCGCCATCAGTTTCCGCCCCCGTTCGAACGCGTGTGTTCGTCACTGGAAATGGATTGCACTGTCAGTCCCCCGGAGTCAGTTCGACGGCATCGCCTAAAATTGTATTCGGGGTGAAGGAGGGCGGTTACTGATAGCCCAACGCTTTCAACCGGTCGGTGACCGCGGACGGCGGCGCTTTTTCGCCGTCCTCGCCGGTTTCCACATCCGCGGCGGCCATCGCGTCGATTCGTCCCTCCACGGCCTCGTGGAGATAGTCCGGAACGTCGATGTCGCTGTCGGCAGCGTCGTCCAGCAGATTTTCGGTTTCCGTCGGGTCGGCGGTTCGGTCGTACAGTTCCCGGTTCCCTGATTCGGTGTAGTAGATGTACGACCACTCGCGCGTTCTAGCGCTGACGAGGAGTTCCCCGTCGTCCAACCGGCGCGGAATCGGTTGGTAGGTCACGGTCGGTCCGCGAACCGCGACGGACGTAACTGGGGGGGCGGGCGAAGGGTCGGAAGTTCCATCGAGGAGACTCTCGCCGTCGAAATCGTGTTCGATGCCCATCGCGTCGCAAACGGTCGGCGGAATCGCGTCGAGACCGACGGCCCGCTCGACGGTTTTCGACTCGCCATCGGGATGGGAGACGGAGAGGGGGACGCGCACCAACTCCTCGTAGAGTTTCGGGTAGTGGGCGAGGTGGCCGTGTTCCATGAACTCCTCGCCGTGGTCGCCCGCAAAGACGAGACAGGCGTCGTCCCGAAGTCCCCTGTCGGACAGCGCCGAGACGACGCGGCCGACGCTCTCGTCCACCTGCCGAATCGCGGCGCGGTAGAGCGACCGGAGGTTGTCGAGCGTCTCGCCGCCGACTTCCTTTCCGAGGCCCGCTTGGGCGTGCGCTCGGAGCATCTTCAGCGAGCCGACGTTGACCCCCGTCTCCTCGCGGACGAACTTCGGTGCGGGAACGTAGGGCGTGTGAACGTCCATGTAGTGGACCCACAGGAAGAAGGGCGGTTCGGCGCGTTCGATGAAGTCGATGGCGTGTTCCTCCACGTCCTGCATCCGGGAGACGTTCTTCGCCCCGCCGTCGTGGCCGAGGAGGCGGCGAAACGGCGATGCCGCGACCTGCAACCACGCTTGGACGGTCGGATGGGCGGTGAGATACTTGCTGTAGAACGCGTCGTTCGTGCTCGACGTGAACGTCTTAAACGTCTCGAAGCCGCGGTCGTACCCCCAGTGGTCGGTCAGAAACCCGTTCGCGCCGTTGAACCCCGCCGTCGTGATTCCGGCATCGCGGAGCGTTTCGGCGAGGGTCGAACGGTCGGGCAGACCGATGTCACGCGAATCGGTGAAGACGTGTCCCCCGCCGAGAATCGACGGGAAGGAAAACGGCGTCCAGTTGCCGTGCGCGAAGGCGTTCTCGAAGGTGGTTCCCCTCGCTTCGAGGTCGGCAATCGCGCCGTCGTCGGGCAGTGCGTCCGCTCGGAGCGAATCGACGGTAAACAGGACCGTAATCGGTGTGGCGTTCGTGCTCATCTGTCGGGGTGATTGCTGGTTCGCTACCTGAAAGTTCGTCACCGAGGTAAAATACCTTGCTAGAAAGTAGCCCGGGAGAGCGTATAGCACTCCGTAGGTCTCGTGAGAGCCGTCGATACGAGCGGGTCGAAATCACCCGAAAACTGTCGTCTCCTCGTTACTCGACGGGTTCCAGTTTCGCGCTGAAGTGGCGCAGTTCCTCCATCGGCGGTTCCCAGACGATTTCGAGGCCGGAGAGTTCGTCGCGCCGTTCGCCGACCGTCTCGAACGTCTCCGCGATGTGTTCCAGGTGTTCGCGGAAGTAGGTTCGACGGGGGAGACAGAGCCGAACGAGTTGCGGGCGGTCCTCGCCCGGGAACGCGAACTCGCCGAGTTCGACGGCGCGAACGCCGCCCTCGCGGTAGAGTTCGCCCGCGAGAACCTGTCCGGGGAACTGCTCGCGCGGGATGTTCGGCAGGTACTCCTCGGCTTTCACGTACACCGCGTGGCCGCCGGTCGGCGCGTAAATCGGAACGCCCGCGTCGAGGAGGAGGTCGCCCAGTTCAGCCACCTGCTCGACGCGGGATTCGATGTACGGTTGCGTGACCGCCTCGCGGAGGCCGACGGCCATGGCCTCCAAGTCGCGTCCGGCGAGGCCGCCGTAGGTCGAAAAGCCCTCGTAGAGGATGCCGCGCTGTTTCGCGTGTTCGAACAGTTCGCCGTCGCGCACGCCGACGAACCCGCCGATGTTGGCGAGCGCGTCCTTCTTCCCGCTCATGACGATGGCGTCCGCGTACGAAAGCTCCTCGCGGGCGATGTCGGCGACGCTCTCGCCCTCGAACTCGGCTTCGCGCTGTTGGACGAAGTAAGCGTTCTCGGCGAACCGACAGGCGTCGATGACGAACGTGGCGTCGATTTCGTCGGCCACCTCGCGCGCCTCGCGGAGGTTCTGGACGCTCACGGGCTGTCCCGCCATCGAGTTGTTCGTGATGGTGACGACGAGCGCGGGGATGTTTTCGGCACCGACCTCCTCGGCCAGTTCGCGGACTTTGTCGGGGTCGAGGTTGCCTTGGAACGGGTCGTCCGGCGCGACGTCGATGGGGCAATCGACGGGTTTCCCGCCGTTGTTGACGACGTGCGCTCGCGTCGTGTCGAAGTGCGTGTTGTTCGGAACGTAGTCGCCCTCGGAGACGAGGACGCCGTAAAGGACGTTCTCCGCGCCGCGGCCCTGGTGGGCGGGAACGACCTTTTCGAAGCCCATTACCTCCGAGACGCTCTCCTGCAGGCGTTTGAAACTGTCACTGCCCGCGTAGGCTTCGTCGCCGCGCATCATGGCGGCCCACTGCTCGTCGCTCATCGTGCCCGTCCCGCTGTCGGTCAGCAGGTCGATGAATACGTCCTCGGAGTCGAGATTGAAGACGTTGTAGCCGGCTTCTTCGATGTTTCGTTCGCGCTCGTCGCGGTCGGGGAGGTGAATCGGTTCGACGACTTTGGCCCGGTAGGCTCGCATGGTCGAATTGGAGACGGTCAGGACCTTAACCCTGCTGAGAAATCATCGGTCGAAAACGAGCGTTTCCGGGCGTCAATCACCGAATCTGAACATCGTTACGACCGAACGTCCATCCGTGGCTCGACGACCTCTCAGGTACCCACATCGGTCAGTTCTTCGACTAGTTCCGCCCCGAGGTCGATGCCCAATGCGCTCGGAATTCACTCGTAGCGAAGGGCGTCGATGGGGTCCACTCTCGCCGCGTTCCACGCCGGATAGAGGCCCGTTACCACGCCGACGAGGAGGCCGACGCCGATGGCGACGGGGACCACCTCGTACGCGAAGACGAGCGGAAGGCCGACGTACCGGGTGGCGGCGTACCCGGCGAGGGCACCGAGCGCGACGCCGAAGACGGAACCGATGATACCGAGAAGTATCGCCTGCGTGAGGAACAACTGGAGGACGTCGGTACTCTGTGCGCCGACGGCTTTCATGATGCCGATTTCACGGGTCCGTTCGGTCACGCTCACCAGCATGATGTTGGCGATGCCGATGGCCGCGACGACGAGCGAGATGACCGCGATGCTCGTGATGAACGTCGTCAGCGTCGTGAGTACGTCTTCGACCCGGTTCACGAGGTCCTGGTCGGTTCGGACCCGGATGGCGTACTCGTCGGGCGTGAGTCGCGCCGCGTCGGAGTTCGAACCGAGGTAGGATTTCACCGCCCGTTTGCTCGCCGGAATCGCCTCGTGGTTTTCGGCGACGACCGTAACCAGCGGATAGACGCGCTGGGCGGTACCCTGCGTCGGACTCTCGACGGTCGAACCGTAGAACGGGCGCGTCGGGACGTACACCTGCGGAAGCGACCCGCCGCTGTCGAACTGACCGTTTCCGCTCGACCGGGCGAGGATTCCGGAGACGCGGGCGCGTACGGTGGTTCCGTCGGCCGTCCGAATACCGATTCGGTCGCCAACCGAAAGTTCGTCGTCGAACAGGCGTGCCGCCGCCGGGTTCAGGACGACTTCGCGTTTTCCCTGTTCGAACGACTCGCCGCGGGCGAACTCTCGGGTTCTGAACTGGGCGGACGTCGTGGCGACCACTCCGTTCTGGCTCACCGTCTGCCCGCCGTGGGTGAGCGCGATAACGGGCAATACGCCGCGGGGGACGACGGCCGCTACGCCGTCGATACCGCGGAGACGGGCGATGTCGTGTGCGGTGAACACCGGTTGCGCGCCGGTTCCGGGTCGTCCATCGGGGGGACCCGCCCAGACGTACACGTTCGGGGCGTGGCCGCCGGTGAACTCCTGTAGAATGTCGACGCGGAGGCTCGTCCCGAGCGTGACGAGCGTGATGACGGCGGCGACGCCAATGACGACGCCAACCGCCGAGAGCGAGGAGCGAACGCGGTGGCTCCGAATCTCCCGGATGCTCATCCGAAGCGTCTCGCTGAACTCCACGATTCTCCCCGCTATCGCCGTCCTTCGACCCGCCGCTGTGAGTCGATCTCCTCGACGCGTTCGACGGTGCCGTCGAGGATGTGAACGACGCGTTCGGCGTGTTCCGCGATGTGACGTTCGTGGGTCACCATCAGCACGGTGTTACCATCGTCGTTGAGTTCCTCGAACAGCGCCATTATTTGCTGGCCCGTCTCGCTGTCGAGGTTCCCGGTCGGTTCGTCGGCGAGAATGATGGCGGGGTCGTTCGCCAGCGCACGGGCAATCGCCACGCGCTGTCGTTGCCCCCCGGACAGTTCGTTGGGTCGGTGGTCCTCCCGTCCACGGAGGCCGACGCGATAGAGCAGGTCGTCGGCGCGTTCCCGTCGCTCGGTGCGCGAGATACCCTGAAACACGAGTGGGAGCGCGACGTTCTCGCGGGCCGTGAGTCGGGGCATCAGGTTGAACGTCTGGAAGACGAACCCGATTTCCTCCCCGCGGACGGTCGTCCGTTCCGAATCCGACAGGTCGGTGACGTCTCGTCCGTTGATGTGAGTCGTCCCCTCGGTGGGCGTGTCGAGACAACCGATGAGGTTGAGCAGGGTGCTTTTCCCCGACCCGCTCGGCCCCATCACCGCCGTGTACGACCCCCGCGGAATCGACAGGTCCACCCCATCGAGCGCGTGGACCGGTTCGCCGAGAAAGTACGTTTTTCGGACATCGGTCAGCGTCACCGCATCGCTCGGCCCCTCGTCGGACCCCGTCGCCGAGTGGCGTGCTGCCATAGGATTCGTTAGCATCCCGACAGTCTAAACCCTACTCCATGCCACGAACGGCGGCGAGAGGAAAAATAACCCCGTCGCGGGATTACACTCACCGCCGCGACGTCCGAACGTGGTCACGCCCGACGAAGCGTATTCGGTCTTCGGGAGCGATGACGTTCGTGGTGCGTTTTCATGACCGAACTCTCCGGCGCGTGGTCGAAATCCGAGGTCGTCGAGTTCTTCGACCGAACGGCGGTTCCGCTTCGACTGGCGTGCAACACGCCGTCGGGACGCCTCTGGATGGTATCGTTGTGGTACCTCTTCGAGGACGATTCCCTGTGCTGTGCCACCGGCGCAAACGCCGATATCGTGGGGCTACTCCGAAACGACTCGACCGTCGCGTTCGAGGTTTCCACGAACGACCCCCCGTACAGGGGGGTGCGCGGAAACGGCACCGCGAGCGTGGAGCAGGACCCCGAGAAGAACCGCCTCAGGGAGTTGTTGGGTCGGTATCTCGGTGGGACCGATTCCCGACTCGCGCGTGAACTCCTGTCCGACGGGCGAACCGAGGTGACCGTTCGAATCGAACCGGAGCGCCTCCACAGTTGGGATTTCACGGCTCGAATGGCGGACACGTCCTAACGTAACGGGACGTCTCGGTTCCGGCAGACTACGCCGACCACCCCCACCTTCTTGCCTCCCGTCGCCGACACCGCAGCCATGGAAGTAGACCGGGACCGACTGCAAGCCGATATCGAAGCAACCGGGGAGTTCGGCGCGCTCGACGGCGATGGACACGGACGAACCGTCCTCGTGGGAACGGAGGCCAACCGACGGGCGCGGGAGTATTTCGTCGAGCGATTAGAGGACGCCGGATTGGACGTTCGGGTGGACGCGGTCGGGAACATCGCCGGGCGGTGGACGCCGGACAGCGCCGACCCGGATGCCGCCGCGGTCGCCGCCGGGAGCCACCTCGATTCGGTTCCCGAGGGGGGCATCTTCGACGGCCCGCTCGGCGTGTATTCCGCACTGGAGGCGGTTCGGGCGATGCAAGACGCGGGTGTGGAACCGGCGCGCCCGGTCGATGTCGTCTCGTTCACTGAGGAGGAAGGGCAACGGTTCGCCAGCGGCCTTCTCGGCTCCTCCGTCGCGGTCGGCGAACGGTCGGTCGAGGACGCGCTCGCGCTGACGGACGGGCGGACGACGCTGGCGGACGCCCTCGAATCCATGGGATTCCGCGGGGAGGGGCGACTCGACGCGAGCGAGTGGGATTCGTGGCTCGAACTGCACGTCGAACAGAGCCGACGCCTCGAACGGGCGGGTGCTTCGGTCGGCGTCGTCACGACGATTACGGGGATTACCCACTGCGACGTGACCGTTCGCGGCGAGGCGAACCACGCGGGCGCGACGCCGATGGACGAGCGGACCGACGCGTTAGCCGCTGCGAGTGAGTTCGTCGGGGACGTGGAGCGAGGGGCCACCGAAATCGGCGATACGACGGTCGGGACCGTCGGCAAACTCGACGTGCAACCGAACGCGACGAACGTCGTCCCCGGGACCGTCGAGATGGGCGTCGATATCCGCGACGTGCGCTACGAATCGATGAACGAACTCGTCTCGCGGGCCGAGGAATCGCTTTCGCGGCTCGAAACGGAACGGGGCGTCGAGACGACGCTCTCGCGGGGGTTCGACCTCGAACCGACCGAAATGAGCGAGCGCTGTCGACGGGCGGTACACGAGGCGGGCGAGAACGCGGGTATCGAAACGCTGGACCTGCATTCGGGGGCGGCCCACGACACGATGTACGTCGCGGAGGTCACGGACGCCGCGATGCTGTTCGCGCCGTCCCGCAACGGGATTTCGCACAATCCCGCCGAGTGGACCGAGTGGGAGGACTGTGCGTCGGCGACGCGGGCGCTCGCGGGGGGACTCGCGTCGTTAGCGCGGTAACGGAACGGTAGAAAGGGTTCAATCCTAGCGGACGACGTCTTGCCCGGTCAGCTTTCGGAGTTGGTCTTCGCTGAGGCCGCCGGTGTCGGAGTCCATCTCGTCGAGGCCGACGCCGCTGGTGACGATGGCGCGGAACGCCACTTCGAGCGGGATGTCGATGTCGACGAGGTCGTCGGTGGGCACGTTGACGACGAAGCCACCCATGACGGGGTTGGGGGCCATCGGCAGGAACACGGTCGTCATGTCCGTTTGGCCGGTCGCGTCGGTGATTTCCTCGGGGGTCTCCGCCGTCACGAACGCGAACGTGTAGGTGTCGTCGGTCGGGAATTCGAGCAGTTTGACGTCCCGGAAGTGGTCCTCGTCGCTCTCGACCATCGCATCGCCCATCCGTCGGAAACTCCGGTAGACGGCTCCGAGTCCGGGAATCTGGCTGATCGCGTAATCGAAGTTGTCGATAGCCCGTTCCCCGAACGGGGAGTGGGCGAGGAACCCGACGGCCAGAATCGACAGGAGAACACTCCCGATGGCGATGCCACCGAGAACGAACACCGAATCGACCGGAACGTACGAGAGGAGCGGCAGCAGCATGTTTCGAACGAACTTGAGCAAGACGACCACGACGTACAACGTAATGAGGAGGGGAACGACAACGGTGACGCCCGTCAGCGCCATTTCGCGTGTTTTTTCGATTACTGACAAATCCTCCGTGGAAGCCATCGTCCAGCACACTCGGCCGGGGGATAAAGAGCGTACCGGCTGAATATTCCAGCAGTCCGGAAATCAAACCGTTCGCCAGCAGACTAATCCATGCGAAGCCCCTAGGTCCGTCCGATGAGTACTATCGCCGTCGTGCGACTTCCGTCCTCGGAGTTCGCACTCGAGGCGACAACCGAACGGGTTCCGGGGGTTTCCTTCGAAGTCGAGCGCGTCGTCGCACCCGAGGCCGACCGAGTGATGCCCTACGTTTGGGCGACGGCCGAAGCGGAGCAGTTCGACGCCCTCCAAGCGGCACTCGAAGACGACCCGACCACCGGCGAAGTGGAACTCCTCGTCGATTTGGACGACGAGTGGTTGTTTCGCATGACGTGGGTGGGGAAGACGAGGTTCGTCATCCACATCCTCGTCGAGGAGGAGGGAACGATAATCGACGCCACGGGAACGGGCGACGAGTGGCAGCTTCGAATCCTCTTTCCCTCCCGCGACGCGCTCGGGGCGACGTACGAATACTGCGAGGAACACGACATTCCGCTCAAAATCGAACAGATATACCGCCTCGACCAGTCGCCCCGTCGGGGACAGTACGGACTCACCGAGGAGCAGTACGAGACGCTCATCGCGGCGTTGGAGAAGGGCTACTACGAAATCCCGCGTGGGATTTCGGGGACCGACCTCGCCGCCGACCTCGGTATCTCTCATCAAGCGTTGTCCGAACGACTCCGACGTGCCTACACGAACCTCCTCACGAACGCGCTCGTCGTCGGGGAGAACGAGATAAGCAAATGATATCCTCCCCGGCGTTCACGCCGGGGTTTCCAGTGTTGGGATATGAGGGTTCGCGGTTACCAACCTGTTCTCGCGGGGCGAACCGACCCTCGGTACGATCGAACAAGCGAACCGCTGGCTGTGCCAACCAGCCGTCATCCCTCCGGCCGATAGTCAGGGGTAGTTTGTCGGTAGTTGACTGATTCACGCCCGCCGTTCAGAGGGATTCTCTCCTCGAGGAGAGGAGACGACTCAGGTCGTTTTCGAGTCGTTTCCATCGTCCGTGTCGGAGCCACTCGTTTCGACCGATTTCCGACCGAGCAGTCGTGGAAAGACGACCCAGAGGAACTGCACCGTGACGACCATGACGAACGGGCCGAGGAAGATGCCGTACCACCCGAACACGGGCGGGCCGAGGAGATACGCGAACATTATGAGGCTGGTGGGAAACAGCCGACCCGAGAGGGACGGCCGAATGTACGTCCGGACAACGTTGTCGAACGCGAGTTCCATGACGGCGAGGAACAGGAGGGGAAACCAGAGTCGAATCGGGTCGGTTTCGAGCGCGACGATGGCGAGGAAGAGGACCACCACGAAGTAGACGACGGACCGACCGACGAGCGGGACGATGGTGGCGAGTCCCGTCGCTATCGCCACGAGCATGGTTTGGGGAATCGCCATGCCCGGCGGGGCAACGAGGTTCAGCAGGTTGTAGATGACCGCGGAGAGGACGATGATGACGAAGATGGTGAGCGTGTAGCCGAAGAAGACGGAGTTCAAGCCGCGGTCCACCGCACGCAGGTACTCGCCGGTCCGCGTGTCTTCGTCCGCGACGGTCCGGCGGAACCAGTCCGTGATTTTTCCCTCGTCCCGGACGAGGAAGAAGACGAAGATGAGCGTGAGGAACAGGTTGTACGATTGGGTCGCGAACGTCCCGACGAAGCCCCGAATCCTGAAGAGAAACGAGCGGATGGACGGATTTCGAAGCAGTTCCATGGCCGAGTCGGACAGTCTCTCGGGCGTCGTCGGAATCGCTCGAAAATCGAACCCCGGAAACAGGGTTCGGACGAGGCGTTCGACGTCGGCGATGCGAACCGTCGAGAGTTGTCCGAACGCGATAACTGCGATGGCACCGAGAAGGGCGATGAACGGGAGAACGATGACAGTCAGCGTGACCGCCGCCGCCACACCCGCCGGTACCCCGCGGTGTTGGAGTCGTCTGGCGATGGGACGAGCGACGTAGTAGAGAAAGACGCCGAACACCGACCAGCCGAGATAACTGTCGAGCGACGTGAGGAGGACGAGGGCCAAGGCGGTGGCGAACAGCCACCATCCGAGTTCCGCCGCGTCGGGTCCCGCCTCGGTTCCGAGTTTCATGGCATCCCAGTCGTGACACCGACCTACGCCGGGGAGGGGAATAGTTATGGGGTGCAATCGCGACGGCTGACGGTCAGTGATTTCGCTCCCACTCCTCGATGACGGTCACGACGCGTTCGTTGAGCGGCATGTCGTCGAACACTCCCGCGCCGGTGGCAGCGAGAACGTCCCGAACCGCGCCGTCGGCCTCGGCCAACCGGAAGTCGATGTCGCGTTCGTCGAGGTCCTCGGCCAGCGATGCGAGCATGTCCGCGGCGGTCAGGTCGATGGTCGGCGAAGAACGCATATCGAAGACCACGAGGGAGACGGGAGAATCGCGGCCGTTCACCGCGTCCATGATTCCGGCCCGGATGGTCGGCGCGTTGGCGAAGAACAACTCGGCGTCGACGCGGTAGACGAGGACGCCGGGAACGCGCTCGTTTTCGGGGTGGCGCGATAGGTTGCTGAATTCGTCGGAGTCCGGCACGCGACCTAACGTCGCCGTGTTCGGGTACGTCGCTCGCCCCACGACGACGAGGAGCGAGACGAACACGCCGATGAAAACGCCATCCAACATGCCGAAGAAGAGGACGCCGAAAAACGCGGACGCCGCCGTCCCGAACTCCAATTTGTCGATGCGGTAGATGCGGCGGAGTTCGGATACGTCGACCAACCCCGCGACGGCGACGATGACCACCGCCGCCAACACCGTCTCGGGGAGCGTCGTGAACAGGTCGGTCAGGAAGACGAGCACGAGCGCGAGGACGGCCGCGGCGACGCCGCTCGCGAGTTGCGTCTTGCCGCCGATTTCGTCGTTGAGGGCGCTTCTGGACATGCTCCCGCCGACGACGAAGCCGTGGCCGAGTCCCGCCGCGACGTTCGTGAGGCCGTCGGCGAGGAGTTCCTGATTCGCGTCTACGGCGTCGTCGTGTCGACGAGCGAACGTCTCGACGGCGCTCATCCCCTCGACGTAGGAAAGCAGGAAGAGCGCGAACGCGACGGGGACGAGGTCGGAGAGGGTGCCGGTCGGCGGTGTCGGTATCGAAAGCGGCGGTAGCCCGCTCGGAATCCGTCCGACGATTTCGACCCCCCGACGCTGGAGGTCCGTCACGGCGAGCAGTCCGGTAGCGAGGAGGACGACGATGAGGGCCATCGGAAGGCGTCTCGCGTAGCGTTCGCCGAGGACGAGGAGGACGAGCGCGCCGACACCGACGGCAAGCGTCGGGAGGTTCGTCGCATCGAGATGGGTCACGACGAAGCCGAGACGTTCGAAGAAGGTGCCGCTCGCCCGCGGAATCCCGAACAGTTTGTCGAGTTGCGTGGCGGTGATGTACAGCGCCGCGCCCGCGGAAAAGCCGGTCAGGACCGACTCGGAGATGAAGTTCACGACGAAGCCGAGTCGGAACAGCCACGCGACGATCGAGACGAGTCCGACGAATATCGTCGTCATCGCGACGAGGGCCGCGTAGTCCGCCGGAGACCCACCGATGGCAACGGACCCGACACCCGTTGCGACCAACACGGCGAGCGCGGAGGTGGGGCCGTACACGACCTGTCGGGAGGAGCCGACGAACACGTAGACGAGGAGTGCGAGCAGGCTGGCGTACAGGCCGGTCTCGGGCGGCAATCCGGCCAACGACGCGTAGGCCATCCCTTCGGGGAGGACCGCCGCGCCAATCGTGATACCCGCGAGGGCATCGGCGCGGAGCCACGACCGGTCGTATCGCGGGAGCCAGTTCGAGACGGGGAAGATAGTTCCCGCGAGTCCGTTCCCGTCTCCCGATTGTGAGTCCGAATGCATCCGTCGGTCCCGGTTACGACGGGGTTCGTTCGGGTTGCTCCGTCGCTTGCTCGTACTTGTGCCGATAGGCCGCTATCTTCCGGTAGAGGAGAAAGAGGAAGAAGCCGTCGTACACGACGACGAACGCGATGAACGTCACTCCGGAAAACGGCAGATACGTCACCAGGGCGTCGTAGGTGGCGTGAATGAGGACGGCGATGAGCAGGCCCTTCACCACGATGGGGCCGCGGTTTTCGGGATTCCCTTTCGCCAATCCGAGATAGTAGCCCGCGAACGAGGCGTAGATGACGTGGCCCGGCCCGACGAACGACCGTTGTGCGGCGGTGCTGATGGCGATGCTGGCGAGCCTCGACATCGGGAGGCGTCCCGCGGTGAACAGTGCGTTCGTGATATACGTGAAGTTCTCGATGGTCGCGAAGCCGAGTCCGGCGAACGCGCCGAACACCGCGCCGTCGATGGCCGCGCCGAGGTACGGCGTCCGATAGGCGTACAGTCTGGAGGCGAGCCATTTCGACGTCTCCTCCACCGGCCCGACGACGACGTAGAAGAAGGCGATGGTTCCAACGACGGGAATCAGTTGGAAGACTGGCTGTAAGGTCGTGTTTAGAAGGGCCGCGAACCCGGCGAACAGCACGCCCAAGAGGAACGTTATCGCCAACGGCGCGAGCGGTTCGCGCTGGACGTCGTCGCCGTACCAGATGATAGCGGCGAGGACGAACGCCGGAATGACCGACAGAAAGGTCAACACGCCTAATGCCGGTTGCAGAAAGAGGATGAACCCCGTCGCGGCGAGTTGGGCGACGAACAGCAACACCGCGAGCGCGACGAACACCCGTCGCCAGTTACCCGTGAGGCCGCGGTAGATGACCACCGCCGCTCGGTCGGTTAGCGTGCGTTCCTCCCACGTCGTCACGTCGTAGAGGTCCTCTTCCTCGAGGGACGTCTCTATCAGGTCGTCCTCGCTCCCACCCATACTCCCACCACGTCATCACGAACCATAACGATTGGTGACAGGACCGGCGCGGACGACGACGGCCCACCAGTTTTATTCTCGTCCTCGTGGTTTCACGATGGCATGGCGCTCGAATCGACCGAGAGAGTGGGAAAGTCGTCCGAACCGGTCGAAACCGGACGAGAGGGCGTGAAAATGGTCGCGGTGTGGATACTGCTCGTCGTGGTGTTCGTCGTTCTCACGAGAGGGAGACAGGGGCGTCGGCGATAGGTCGCGCGCCGTTTTCGACGGAACAGAGCTTTGACCGCTCCGAGCGTCTTCACACGTCGACAGTGTTCGCTGTCGGGGAATGGGAACAGTTGCTGTCGGGGGAGCGGTGAGAGTGGATAGGTCGAATTCAAGGGCGATACCGTCTCGGAGGGGGCCTGCATGACTGACGGAGAGGAATCCATCACCGTCTGGCAACCGCTTCGAGAACCCGTCTTCCGGGCGATGTGGACGGCGGCACTCGTGTCGAACGTCGGGACGTGGATGCAGAACGTCGGCGCGGCGTGGCTGATGACCTCGCTCACCACCTCCGCCCTGCTCGTCGCGTTAGTACAGACGGCCACGACGCTCCCGGTCGTCATCGTCTCGCTTCCCGCGGGTGCCATCGGCGACATCGTCGACAGGCGTTGGCTGCTAATCGCGGTTCAGGCGTGGATGTTAGTCACCGCCGTAATACTGAGCGGACTGACCGCGGTCGGCGCGACGACGCCGTGGGTGCTGTTGTTGCTCACGTTCTCGCTCGGAGTCGGCACCGCGTTCCTGAACCCGACGTGGCAGGCGATTCAACCGGAGTTGGTACCTCGGAAGCAACTCCCGGCGGCGATTTCGTTGGGTGCCGTGGGGTTCAACATCGCCCGTGCGGTCGGCCCGGCGGTCGGCGGCCTCATCCTCGCCGCGACCGGTACGGCGACGGTGTTCTTTCTCAACGCGGTTTCGTTCGTCGCGGTTCTCATCGTCGTTTATCGCTGGGAAAGAGAACCGTCGGTATCAGAACTGCCGCCCGAACGTCTGTCGGAGTCGATATATCGCGGCGTTCGGTTCGTTCGGAACGACCCCGACCTGCGCTCAGTGCTGATACGGACGGTGATTTTCATCGCCTTCGCCAGCGCTGTTTGGGCGCTGTTGCCCTTGCTCGTCCGCAACCAACTCGGTCTCGGTGCCGGCGGCTACGGAATCGTCCTCGGCGTTACGGGCCTCGGCTCGGCGGCCGGAATCACCGTTCTCGAACGTGCTCGAAAGCGGTTCACGACGAATCAGGTCGTTATCGGCGCGTCGGCGCTGTTCGGCCTCACGCTGGTGGTCCTAGGGGTCGTTCACGTCGTCGCCGTCGCACTCGTCGCCGTCGCGCTCGGCGGCCTCGCGTGGATTTCGGTCCTGTCGAGCCTGAACACCGCGGTGCAGACGCTCTCCCCGGAGTGGGTTCGTGCACGGACGCTGTCGGTGTACATGCTCTTTTTCCTCGGCGGGATGGCCATCAGCAGCCTCGGGTGGGGCGTCGTCGCCGACCACCTCGGCACGCCGATGACGTTCGTCGTCGCCGGTATCGGGTTGCTAGTCGGCCTCGTCGGGGGGGTTCGGTGGCGGTTCCCCGAAACCGACGACCTCGATTTGCGACCCTCCGCGGACTGGTCCAACCCCCGTACCGAGTTCGAACCGACACCCGACGCCGGTCCGGTGCTCGTCAGCGTCGAGTACCGAATCGACCCGACGACGGCGGCCGACTTTTTGGACGTCATGCGGGAGTTAGAGGGGGTGCGACGAAGGAACGGCGCACGGTACTGGAACGTGTTTCGGGATACGGAGACGCCGGACCGCTACTTCGAAGTGTACGTCACGGGGACGTGGATGGCTCACCTCCGGGAACACGAGCGCGTGTCGGTGGCCGACCGCGAGATACAGAAGCGGGCCACGTCGTTCCACGTCGGCGACGAACCGCCGGAAGTCACGCACTTCGTCTCGGAGATGGACGGGTGAGTGGCGGTCGGACGAACGACGAACGGGTGCCCGCTCGTCCGAAAAACGGCGAACGTGGCGGGTTGCAAACAGTTATCTTCGGTGCGAGCACCTATCACGTATGCGTCCTCCACTCCAAAACGAACCCGTTCGTCGACGCGGCGGTGTCCCATCGTGAGCTTCACCGACTACCTCGGAGACGGGTTCGACCGCCTCGGAACGTTACTTCCGCTCGCGCTCGTCCCGTTCTTCTCGACGTTCCTCCATTTCGACAACGTCCGAAAGGCGACGACGATTTCCGGCTATCACTTCGGGGCGACGTTCCGCTTTCCGACCGCGATACCGACCTTCTGGACGTTCGTGAGCGTCCCGAACGAGGCGTCGGGCGTCCACGTCTCACCGCTGCTGTACCTCGCACCCGTGACCGTCATCGTCGAGAGCGTCCTCTCGGCGGGCTATCTCGGGAGCGTCCGCGATGCCATCGAAACCGGGGATTACGACTTCGCACGCAACGCGAAGGAGTACTTCGTTCCCCTGTTCGGGTACACGGTGTTAGTGTGGGTCGTCCTTCTGCTGTCGTTCGGGGTGGGAGTGGTGTTTCCCCCGCTTCTCTTCGTCGCGCTGCCCGTGCTGTTGGTCCTCAGCTATCTGTTCTACGGCGCGCCGTTCCTCGTCGTCGTGGACGACTGTTCGCTCGGCGAGGCCCTTCGGCGGAGCAACAAACTCGCCACGGGCGAGTCGAACACCGATACGACGTACGCCTCGTTCGGTTTCGGCTACCTCGTCTTCGTGTTCGTGGGGTCCATCGTCGGGACGCTGTTCATCAACCTCGGCGTCCTCGGCGTCGTCGTTGGCGCGGTCGCTTCGGCACCCGTCGCACTCGCGCTGACGGTGGCGACGGTCGAGTTCTTCATCGACGTGCGACGCTCTTCGTCGGAATCCGGTCCCATCGTAAGCGCCCCGACTGATGGCACGACTGGAGAGCGTCCGACCGACAACGACCCGACCGAAGACGACCCGTTCGACGGCGACTACTGACCGCCCGGCGACGGTCGGAATTTAACACCGTCGGTCCCGAACGGGTGGGCATGCACGTATCAATTTCGTATGTCTATATGACTCACATCGGGGGGCGATGACGGATGGCGGAGAGCGAATCGACCGACCTCGGGGCGGTTCTGACCGAGCGCTTCGGCAGCGACGGTGACGAGATTTACCGAGCGTCGGCACCCGGGCGGGTGAACCTCCTCGGCGGGCACACGGATTACAACGACGGCTTCGTCCTTCCCGTCGCAATCGACCGCCGAACCGGGGTCGCCGTCCGTCCGCAGGCCGACTCACCCGATTCTTTCGACCCTTCCGACCGCACCGTCCGAGTCTATTCGACGAACGTCGGCGAGACGCGGACGTTTTCGCTCGATTCGACGACCGAGGGGTCGTGGGCCGACTACGTCGAGGGCGTCGCGCGACTGCTGGCCGAAGACGCTTCGAACCCACGTGGTTTCGACATGGTAATTAGAGGCGACGTTCCGATGGGGGGCGGCCTCTCCTCGTCGGCGTCGCTCGAACTGGCTGTCGCAACCGCGCTGAACGAGATGTGGGACCTCGAAAAGACCGCTGCGGAACTCGCGGACCGCTGTTGGCGGGCCGAACGGGAGTTCGTCGGCGTCGAGTGCGGCATCATGGACCAGTTCGTCGTTGCGCTCGGGGAGCGAAACCGGGCACTGTTTCTCGACTGCCGGACGCGGGAGTACGACCGCTATCGCTTGGACGACGACGTTCGGGTCGTCGTGACGAACACGAACGTCGAACACGAGTTGGTCGATTCGGCGTACAACGAGCGCGTCTCGCAGTGTCGAGAAGCCGTCGAACTGCTCGACGAAGCGCTGTCCGAGGACGTGACCTCACTTCGGGACGTGTCAGTGGCCGAGTTCGAGAAGGTGAAAGGGACGCTCCCGGAGACGGTGCGAAAGCGCTGTGAACACGTCGTCTACGAAAACGAGCGAGTGCGAGAGGCCGCGACGGCCATGGAGACGGGCGACATGCGGCGCGTCGGGGAGTTGATGGGAACGACCCATCGAAGCCTCCGCGACCTGTACGAGGTCAGTTGCGAGGAGTTGGATTTCGTGGTCGAAACGGCCGAAGCGGTGGACGCAGAACTCGGGTCGCGAATGACCGGCGCTGGATTCGGCGGATGCGTCGCGAGCCTCGTCCGAGCGGATGCCGTCGAATCCTTCGCGGAGGCAGTTCGGACGGCGTACGTCGATGAGACCGGTATCGAAGCCGACATCTTCCCGTGTGCCGTCGCCGAGGGATGTCGGGTCGAGGGTCGCCCGTCGAACTGACGGACGGCAATCGCGTCGTGGATAAATTCGGGGCACCCACGAGGGTTAACTTCCCACCGGGCGTACTCGAACGCATGACGGACATCCTCCCGGACGAGACGAAACGCTTCCTGCGCGCCGCCATCGCCGAACCCGACGAGACGCTACGTGAGATGGAGGAGCGCGGTGAGAACTTCCCGACGGTCGGACGCGACGTGGGGCAGTTCCTCAGGATACTGGCGTACGCGGTGGACGCCGAGCGGATTTTCGAGTTCGGGTCCGGATTCGGCTACTCCGCTTACTGGTTCGCCGAAGCACTTTCCGAGAACGGGGAAATCGTCCTTACGGAGTTCGATGCCGACGAACTCCGCGAAGCACGCGACTACCTCGAACGCGGCGGGTTCGCGGACCGCGCCGTCTTCGAGAACGGCGACGCGAGCGAAATCGTCGAACGCCACGACGGCCCCTTCGACGTGGTGCTCATCGACCACAACAAGGACGGCTACCCGGAAGCGTGGGACGCGATTCGGGAGAAAGTCGCACCTGGCGGCGTCGTCATCGCCGACAACGCGATGGTCAGCGGGGCACAGGACTTCGATGCGATTCTGGCCGCCATCGAGGGCGAAGACCCGGAGATGGACGACGGAACGCGGGGCATCGCGGAGTATCTGTTAGCGGTGCGCGACGACCCGGACTTCGAAACATCGGTCGTCCCGCTCGGTGAAGGAATCGCGGTGAGCTATCAGCGGTGAGACGCCGACGGCCAAATCAGCGGACCGCACGTCTACTCCCAGTCGCAGCGGGAGGCCGCGAGTGCGAGGTTCAGATTTCGGAGGGGTGCCCGGTTCCAAGGCCGAAGCCCGCGCCGATAATGACGAGTAGAATGAACAGAACCAATATCAGTACGAATCCACCGGCGTAGCCACCCGAACCGCCGTCGTTTTGAACGGCACGTTCGAACGTGTCTGTAACACCGTCCGTTTCCATGACCGTCCGGAGGTCTTCGAAGTACTGGGTATCGGATCGGTCGAGATACTCATAGACCTCGTTCGGAGCGGTATCGAACCCGTGCGGAACGTCACCATTAGCGAGACAGTCGACGAATTCGACGATGACCCTCCCGAGATCCTCGTGAATGTCGATGGAATCGACATCCATGTCGGTGACCATATCGTTCCCCACGGTCGCCTCAAATCCCTCGACGGCGAACAGCCGTTTTTTCTCGCCATCGACGGTTGGTGTGTACTGCATCGATTCGAGACGGAACTCGTCGTCGGTGAGCGCGAGACCGCTCCAATCGAAGGCGAGCTTTCTTCCGTCCCCGTGACCATCATCCGTGCATTCGGTATCGCGGCTCTCACCGCTTCCAGTAACCGACCCGGAAACCGCCCCCATTGCGACTGCTGAACCGAGGAGCCGGACGAGGGTTCGCCGCGATTGCCGAAACGGAGGACTGTTTGTGTCGTCTTCCGTGGAATTTTCATCGACCATTGATGTATTCGAACACCTCTTTCCAGTAGTTTAGTTACTCACTGCCTGAATTCTGCAACGAAAGGTTCTATTCGAAGACACCAGTGACAAAAACGACCTACTGGTCTGTGTTTAATCGCTTGAGAGTAGTGAAATCGCTGTCTTACGGCCGTTTGAGGTTCTGGGTGGTACATCCGAACTCTACACGCGGTGTTTGTTTCACCTTTTGTATCGCTGTATGAGCAGCGGGACGCAGATAATCGCTGTCAAAAAGAGGGCAACGCCATACAGGGCGATGACAGCTTCAGATTGGCCTTTATTAACCGAGTAATCATACGCAAACCAAGCACCGAGTGCGACGGTCCAAACCAGGGTTACTATCCGAAGAGCTTCCGTTCGACTGGGAGCCCACTTCCGACCGCGACTGTTCATACGATTCCATACCGTATCAATTGTTAAATAATATCTGGATGACTCAATCGAGTGCAACGACCTGTGCAGAGTTCGTGATGCGTATTTGACAAAACTTTACGAGTATGCACGGCAAGTGGTCGCCGATGTTCACGGTAGGTAGGGTGGTTCGTTCTCTATACTATAGTAGCCGTTAGAAATTTCTGCCCGGATAACGTTGAGTGTTCTAATGGACCATCTTGACGATATTTCCGTCG
>NZ_JBXGLH010000025.1:0-43038 GCF_056892285.1 Haladaptatus sp. HS23
TACTATAATCATCAGCGACCGCATCAATCGCTCGACAATCGAACACCTGTTGAGGAGGAGCTAAACTAGACAGTGCCAAGCAAATCGATACGTACCAGAGGAATCAGATCACGTTCATCGACAACAATTCTCTCAATCGTTTGCCACAGAATACGTGCTTTGACATCGAATCACTGACTGGCTGTCAACAACGTTCGAGGATGGGATCGGTGGCCGAGCTCACTCTGGCCGTGGCGCATTTTCGTATTTAACCATCTTCTCAGATTTGTCAGAGATCGTTTCGTAGATGCGTTGCAGGGTCTCTTCAGCGGCGAGGAGATTGTGTGTCTTGAGGAACTTGCGACCCTCGTCTGTCAATCCATAGAATTTCCAGGGATATCCCTGTCGGCGCTGGTCGTCGGAAAGTGCAACCTCCTTTACGATACCTGCCTCGATCAACTTTTGGATGTGTTTGTACACGGTAGCGTCGCTGACACTCGGGTTAAGCTGTTCGAGCTCGTACATTGACGGGAGTTGTCGTGGGTGTTGAAGGATATTGGTGAGGAGTGCAAACCGAGTCTGTTGGGTCACAAAATGTACCAGTTCGCGGTTGTCCGCACCGTCACCAGTTCCCAACTCTGTACTCATATCACTAGCTACGAACTGGTGGCTCAAGTAGTTTACTCTAAGGTAAATTACTCCAGAGTAAACTGAACCTCTTTATTCGGTAAATTACTTAGTAAACTCTTTATCTCCTGTGTAATATAGGTCCCGTATGCCAGACGAGGAGTCGCCGATTCCAGAGGACATTCTCATGAGCGCGACGTCACAACTCGACCAAGAAGAGATCTCGCTGGCCGACAACGAAGAGATCATTCACACGCTAAGTGAATTGTCACCCGTGTACGAGAACGACCGCTCGTACTTCGTTCTCGGAAACTACGATCGAGAGCCAATTCGACGATTGAACCTGGTCACCGATCGTTTGAATCGTCGGGAGGACGCCTATGCGTTCCGAATGGTCGATATCCGCGGCGAGTGGGACAACAGCATCCAGAAATTCTGTCTTATCGCCGACCTCGTCACATACCTCGTCGGTGTTGCTGAGAAAGATCCCAGCGACTTCCTCGTCGAACAGGGGCTGCTCGTCGGTACCACCGAGTACTTCTCGAAAAGCTATGTTCTCAAACGCGAGTATGATGATGAAGAGCATCCGTTTGGGTGGATGCAAGATGGAGTTTTTGATCTCTTCGAGAACGAAGGACGGTTGTATCGATGGCGAACGGACGATGATCTTCTCGAAGCTGCCGAGTCACTTCCGTGACCTGATTAAGGATACCGAGGACCAGGCATTCCAAAATGTACTCCCTGTGGTATCGGTGATGGTGTTTCTTCTCTTCGACCCAAACACGGTGGCCAGTACTCATGAGTAGTCATTCAAAGTTAGTCCCGTCACGCGTCAAATCGGGACATCCAAATTCGCGCTCATGATGGGGTACTTGTTACATGTTTAGCGATTTCGGACATTTTATCGAACTGACTAGGTCATTGGTTTCGAAATCAAGATTCCATTTTGAGAGCTACTCGTTGCCTCGTGAGAGTTTCGTTATCCTTCCGTCCCAGGTAGATATTGCTAGGCAGGACGATGAGACCGTCCAGTCTACTTGGGGGAACTCTAACGGTGCCCTTCCTGAGACGCCAACAACGACGTGAGAAGCTCGTCTTTCGGTCATTGTCAAGGTTGGCTGTATTTTGCTGGCATAAAAATAAATAACATACTTCGATATCGTATCACTACTGTCGGAGTGCCTCTGACCAACTCGTCTCCGACATACCGTGAGGTCGCTTGGAGGGCAGACCTCACAGGTCTTCTGTGTCCAAGTATTTCCCAGCAGAACTACTGAGTTCTATAGTGTACTTCTTCGGTCGATCAGACCACCAATCCAGAATTTTGCTGGTTTGCAAGTGACTAACAAACATCCATACATCCCAACCAATGTCAGGTAGTCCATTCAACTAGAAATCATAAGCCTGACAACTCGTGGAGAAGTAGACGGTTCTCCTCCACGAGATCCACGGTATCGTGAGCTAGATGGGGATTTGTCGGAAGTAGCCATGTATAGAGATCGAATACATCTATTGTCGGAATCTCTCGCTAGCACCACTACGTATTCCGAGCGATTCGTAGATGAGGATAGTGTAGTCGCTCCGAACGGTTACAAGATAGTCCTCGATCGTGAATCGCACTTTTGAGTCACTCTTTTTGGACGCACTTGCTTCGATGATGTCTCCGAGTGCATCTGGATTCACATATTCGTACAGCGAGAACGTGGTCTGACCCGCTGCTGGCTCAAGCACGTCGATGAGTACATCGACAACGCCGGTGACAATCTCCGGACGCGATGCTCCGGTGTCAATCGTCTCAGACGCGACTAATGCGTATTGGGATGAGAGACTCGGGCCAGAAGCTTCTACGCTAGAGCCAAACCAAGTGGTCGTTTCGATGGTCATTGTGGTACTCAGTATTAGTTCGATACAGACTACAATTCATTAAGTACCTCCTGCCATTTATTTCGTTTAATATTTATCGTATTGTTTGTGCTACTCTCGAGGCGATCTTGCTCTCGTTGTTCAACTCTTCTTGCTTCACAGTATCTTGTTAGACGCTGCCACCACCAACTCAAAACTAAAATCAGATTTTGTGCTTACGGTACCTCCTTTATGTTCCTGGTCGTTGGTTTACATGCACTCACACAGTCCATAACAGAGCCACACTGTCTGGCGTCATCACCCAGAGACATCCTTCATGAGGGGCTGTCTGTGAGTTGCACCCCGAACTGCCGCCGTCCTCCCTTCTGACTGGATCTTCCATCGCTCATCCCATACTGGTTGTGATGAGTCCTTGGCTTTCGGAAGCGTGAATCGGAAACGGACAAATCAAGGGGGATTACTCAATATGGTCGGATTGTTTTGGAGTCGAATTGATGCACGTTTTGGTGCGATAGTCCAGTATAAATTCCTTCGGCAGCGTCCATCGATCTCCGAGGAATTACTCTGATCACTCATAGTGTTATCTTCGATCGATTCACCAAGCCGATTTCTTCACAAGTAGCTCCATGCCGCCCGGATTTCGCGTGCAAAGAAGATTCCTCTCTAGTCGAACCCGATGGACTGAATCGAATTTGTTGCACCGTTCTCACGGTGGTGTCGTCAGGTCAGAACTGCCGCCAATCTCGGTCTTGATTCCTTCTCATTATCCCAGTCGGCAGGTGGCGCTACCGATGCGTGTTGACGGCTGTTGTTGACGACAGTGGCGTGGAAATCAACGAGGTTGCATTTAGGTTCCAAACAGCAACCCAACGAGATCTTGAGCAGACCACAATTGCGGATGCAGTCGACACAGCGCGACAGAACGCCACTGCTGGTGCCGCCGGTGAGGATCTGACCGTCGGTAGTGTGCACTCGATCGTGACTGACTCTGGCTCGCTTCCTCGTCATTTGCGGGCCGGTCAGGCATCGACGATGGATACAGGTGCTTCGGGAAGTCCTAAAAGTGGTCCCAATCGAAGTTTCGGTTAGTGTCGAAGTAGAATATCGCCTTGAAGAACCCTAAGACGTAATCTTATCATCTAATCCACCTCTCGTCCGTTAGAGATATTTCTCTTCTAATAGCGTCTGTTTAGGATATGGATATTTTCTCATTTGAGCTAGATCGTAGTGACGTGTAGGGTAAATTAATAATGAAATAATCAGTTCCAATCCGACAGGCGTCTCTGCCATATCAACGGTGTCTTCAGTTACTACCTACATTTGTCATCAAATGCAACAACGTGTACAAGATCCAGACGACACAACCGATCCAGAAACAAACCCACCGACTGACGTGCTTTCCGAACTTCCACCAAGTGCAAAACTGGTCGCGAAAGTACTCGAATACAATGACGATGGGCTCACGCAATCTGAACTTGCCGATGAAACCCTGCTCCCAGCACGCACGGTTCGCTACGCACTCACGCGACTCGAAAACCACGATCTCGTCGACTCACGTTTCTCATTTACCGATGCCCGAAAACGCTGCTATTCTCTTACCTTCGACTAATTACGTATAAATGGTGTAAGAGACGACGGCTCTCAACAATCAACTCAATATTACACTGAAATCTGTGATGAAAATGAACGACGGTTGCTAACTGAGGTACCTATTGCTTTGCAATTCACCAGATAACGACCCATGGACTCAATTTCCTTCGTCCCATCTCAACCGCATCTGCGACCCACCAAGCGGTCACCGCTGGAAACTCGGACTCAGTATGCTCTCGATCGGTTTCCGTCATGATGGCTCGGTATCGGCTTATTGCCTGCAGGTTTTGTATCGCTTATTGGCGATCGCAAACCCTTTGCAACATCTCAGAGTATGAAATATAATGAATCCTCGCCGTCAAGGTACCTGGCTCGTCGTAATCGGTGTCATCCTTTTTGTATTGACTGTAGTGGTCAGTGGGGTCCTTGCGCCAGAGATTGGTTCCGTCGGTGATAGCGATAGCCGCCGAACTTTGGTGGGATCACAAGGTGGTGGACCTGGTTGGCACGAGTATGGAAGTGTATATCTCTTGACTGGGAGAAATGTGACGTGGCGCGAAGCCAGTGCAGGTAGCTATTTCGACGTAACGAAGACGGGCAACGGAACAGTATTGGCAGGGTTTATGGATGGAGGATATCAAAAATGTGCTCCGTATGAATCTCCATGTTCTCGCTCAGGGTTTCGTGTGATTGATCCCACACCCACCCCCCATGTCATCTCGGAATATAGTTTCCCAGTTCGAGACAAAAAGGACAGTGAGGTCCACGATGTTGAGCGTCTCGCTTCAGGGGAATATCTGATGACCGATATGGAACACGAGCGCATCTTTACGGTAAAAAATGGCGCAGTTACATGGCAATGGGACGGGCGTTCATTCTACGACGCGCCAAGTGATCCAACAAAGTCTGATTGGCTGCATATCAACGATGTCGACGCCATTGGTGATGGTCGATATCTGATTTCGATTCGGAATACAAACCAATTATTGGTCATTGAACGAGGCAAAGGTGTTGTCGAGGTAATCAACAAGGATACATCAACAAGCTCTGATGCAAGCTGTCGACGATCGGGGCAGTTGGCTGATTATGATAACGATGGCGATGTTCGCTGTGGTGACCCTTCCGTGCTTAATCATCAACACAATCCACAGTGGATCGGAGATGGTGCCGTACTCGTTGCCGATAGTGACAACGACCGCATTGTTGAACTTCACCGCACCGAGAGTGGGGAATGGCGTCCTATTTGGACGGTGGGAAGTGCTAGTGGCGTCGAATTTAATTGGCCACGTGACGCTGATCGGCTGCCAAATGGAAATACGCTCATCACCGATACACTAAACAGACGAATCGTCGAGGTGAATTCCGATGGCGAAGTCGTGTGGAGTACCAGAACACCACGGATTCCGTATGAAGCGGATCGACTCCCCGTGGGCGAAACAGTCGGTGGACCGCAATACAGTTCGGGTACGTCATCAATCGTTGCTCCGGGGAATGATATCCCGATTCTCTCATCGATCCTCGTTCTCATTCGAGCGATTGTCCCAGCGACACCGTTCTGGTTCGGTATCCCGCAGTTAGTCTTGTCACTGCTCTCACTCGCCTTGATCCTTATTGGAAGTATTCGATATCTACGTCATTGATGATTGAGGGTCCTCAAATCGCGGATGGACTGGCTGTCGTTTCACCCGAACCGTATTTGTTACTCACAGGGTGGTCATTGCCAGAAACTCGAACTTGCGAATCACTTGTAGAACAGATGCCCATTATATCGACTATCAATCTCATCTAGAGAGCTTAAACTTCAAGGAAAATTCCCAACAGGACACCATTTAAGAATGAGCGAGGAACTGCTTAGTGATTCTATAATTAAGTGGTGTGGATTTGTGACTAGCGGTAATGTACTATGTGGGCGTCGACCTGGGTGCAACCAACGTTCGTGCTATTGTCGGTGACGAAACAGCGACAATAATCGGCAGCGCACGAGACTCAACCCCAGGTGGACCGACGGGAAGAGCGATCACAGATTCAGTTTTACAAGTGGTAAAACAAGCCTGTAATGATGCGGACGTTCCCTTGACAGCCATCGCAGGGGCAGGTATCGGATCAATGGGAACAATGGATTCAACTGCCCGTTCGATTGAGATTCCAACAAATATCTCGACCGAGATTGATTCAATCCCACTCGTTGAGCCACTTTCACGGCTTTTACACACTAATAACGTTCACTTATGTAATGATACCGTTGCGGGTGCTCTTGGTGAACGGTTCTATAACTACCCGTCGGTCGACAATCTCGTCTATCTCACAATTTCTTCCGGAATTGGCGTGGGAATAATAGCCAACGGAACGGCATTTTCGGGCCAAGGTGGTAATGCCGGGGAAATGGGGCATACGACAATAGATATTGATGGGTTCATGGAATGCAGTTGTGGGAAAACTGGCCACTGGGAAGCGTATTGCTCAGGGAATAGTATCCCACGTTTCGCTAACGCTCTTTATAAGAAAGACCGCGTCGAAACAGGGCTCCCAATCGAAACCCCCGAGTTTACTGCAGAGGATCTGTTTGAACACGGTGGAACAGATGCGTTTGCAGACCGTGTTATTGATCGTCTCGCACATCTGAATACTGCTGGTATTGCGAATATCGTTCATGCATATGATCCATCAGTCATCAGTATCGGGGGTGCTGTTGCACTCAACAATCCAGATCACGTAGTCGAACCTGTCAGAGCGAGACTTAGTGATGCTATTCTTGTTGAAACTCCCGAAATACAGTTGAGTGAATTAGGTACTCAGGCGGTACTAAAAGGTGCTCTCACCCTTCCAATCACTGAAAATAGACAAACCTATCCAAAGATCTGATCCTCAACCAGAGCCACGAGAACCCCAGAGACCACCAGTACAGTATCTCTATTCGGTTGCATGCCCTGACTGATCGGTCGTAAGCGACACGGAGGGCGGGATCAATCGTGCTCCGGTTAATGTACTCTACATTCAGCAAGCTTGCTGAAACCACTCTGGTAGCCGTCAGACCAACCCCATCAACTACTATCAAAAGACACGTACTTAGGTGGGCACGGGTGCGCGTAGCGCTAAGAGGACACCAATAAGGGCGACTCCACCGGCGACGAGGAACGCCGAGCCGTAGCCTGCACGGTCGATAATCGTGCCGGCAGCGATGGGTGCAGCGAACGCACCCAACAGACCGACGCTCGTCAGCAACGAAACGGCTGTGGTCCGCACCGCCGCCGGGACGAGTTCGGCGATGTACGAAAAGAGCAGTCCAGTAACGAGCTGGATAGCGAAGCCGACGACGACCACCGCCCCGCTGACGAGCCCGAGCTGCGAGACAAACGCGAAGGCGACGACGGCGGGTGTAGCAACGACGAACGACAATACGACAACGGGGCGACGTTTCCCGCCGAAAACGCGGTCAGAGACGACACCACTGCTTGACCGTCCAATCGCTCCAATCGCCGGGAACAGCGCGGTCAGCAGGCCGCTCGCCGCTAGCGAGATGTCAAACTCGTTGACTAGATAACTCGGCAACCACGTGTTAACAAAGAGATACAGTGAGTAGGCGAGAAAACAGAGCACACAGACGATCCAGACCGCCTGATTAGTGAACAATTCGCGCAGTGCTGTACGATCCGGCGCAGACGCATCAACCCCGGGAACGTGATGACGGGTCGCGAGCAAGAAAATAGTGACACCGACGACGCCCATGGCGGCATACAGTGGAAGGATTGCAGGCCACCCAGCAACGGTAGCGATGAGGGGACTGCCGAACTGGCCGAGCGCGAATCCAACAGGTGCGCTTGCGGTAAACACGCCGACTGCGGTCGCCCGGTGGCGCGGTGCAACGGCGCTTCCAACGACGTTCGCACCCGCGTTCCAGAAGATGACATACGCGATACCGCCAAGCACACGCGAGACGAGCAGCCAGAGAAACGCACCGGCAGTGGCCGCATACCAGCCCCAGACCCCCGCGACAACAAGTGCGACGGCGCCGAAGATGGTCATTCGACGCACCGAAAAGCGGTCGATGGCGATACCAGCGGGAACACTGGTGACGACCGCAGTCGCGTACATAATGCTCACAAGCCACCCTGCTGTACTTGCCTTGAGTTCGAGTGATTCTTGTATCACTGGCAAAACGCTCGCCGGGGCGATTTCATAGGCTGCGGCCGCTGTCGAAAGCACGAAAAAACCGATGAGCAGACCGAGCGTCTCGTGGTGAAAACTTCCTATAGTTGGTCGGTCATTCACAGTCTGTGTACTCGATTCTCGGAGTGCTGGCAAACCCTTTCTGTTTCTTCACGAAGACAAATATTCGAAGAGCTATGCGGCAAACCCCGCTTTGCCAATCTGTATGCGGGACGATTGCACTAGAGATGACTGGAAACCGGTGTTCACCGTATTTCATCCCGACTTAGAATATGACTGCCGCGAAGATCTCCCTCCGAGGGGAGCACTATCAGAAAGATCGTCTGGAGTCATAACGCCGCTTACAGCCAGGCCACCGGCACCAAGGCTGATGGTTGCGACCAGAATCCCTGCCACTCGTGAAATTTTCATTCGATGACTGCCGGCTCCTAACCCCTCGCCTGTCGCCCGATATGCAGACAAATTGTTCCCCAAACCCGATCTCCTATACAGTTAGTGATGCTTCAACTGTCGATTGATTGGTCCGTATTCTATATGCCAAAGAATCGACTAATAATATGACAGAATCACCGTGCAAGATGTAGAGGATGTAGTCAGTATCTCCAGTACTGCACATACCAATCACCTTCCTGTCATTGACTTCGAATAAGGTTGGGCTTCGATGACCCCAACAATGATGCCATGGCCGAGCGTTAACCTAGAAGTTATGCTCAAAGATTCGCTCGAGGAGGCATTGAACGAACAGATCAACGCTGAGCTCTACTCGGAGTACTTGTACCTCTCGATGGCGGCCTACTACGAGGATGAAGGTCTGCCCGGGTTCGCGTCGTGGATGCGGGCCCAGGCCGACGAGGAGAGTGCTCACGCGATGCGAATTTATGACTTCGTCATCGAGCGCGACGGACGGGTTACTCTGGATACTATTGACAGTCCGCCAAGGGAATGGTCCGGTCCGTCTGACGCCTTCGAGGCAGCCTACGAACACGAGGTCGAAATAACCGAGATGATCAACGACCTCGTCGCACTCGCCCGTGAAGAGAACGACAACGCGACCGAGAACATGCTCCAGTGGTTCGTTGCGGAGCAGGTCGAGGAGGAGGCGACAGCACAGGCCGTTCTGGATAAACTCAAGCACGTCGGTGACGACGGTCCCGGCCTCCTGATGGTTGATCAGGAACTCGGCCAGCGCGGTGGCGCCGGAGGGGACTCGGGCGGAAACGGAGCTTCCACATCTGAGCCCATGGGCGAGTAGTCAGAGACAGTGGCGTTGAACTTCCTATCGTCACATGATGAATGAGCGCTCTGTAGCTCACACCGTAAGGGAACTATCTGCTATCGGGCATCAGAGCGTAGAACTTTGAATCCATCAGTCCACGGTTGACGGACCACTGAATTCACATCGAGAACGGTGTCTCGGTGCCAGTATCCCCCTTACAACAGTTACTCAAATTAACCGCAGTGAATCGCCGGGAGCATCGCCGATTATATCTGTGACCCCGTACACTGAAATCGCATCTGTGTACCCTTATGCGCTAACCGCCCGTTCAACACCCTTTCTGGCTGGCTTATCGTCGATAAAACCAGCAGTCGACCGGTCTCGAAGGTATTGAATGGCTAATCCTGCAAGAATCGCAGCCGCCTTTTCGATCTCGTGTTCGGGTCGGGCAGTCTCATTCGCGATCGTTCGTCTGGCGATATCGCTCGCTGCGATGGCATCTCCGTCCGTTGGTGCTGGGGCGTCGATGACTTCGGCCCAGCCCTCGTCAAGGGCGATACGGACACGATCTGTCTCTGGGCCACCGATCTCACCGATAACGCGGTGAGGCAGTTTGAGTACGACGCCAGCGGCCTGCACCGCTCGTCGGAATCGTTTGTACCGCTGGTTTGTCGGATGCCCAATCGCCATAAAGATGTTCGCGTCGACGAGGACGTCCGTCTCTGGGGACAGCGGCGTATCTTGATCCATTTGTCCTGATCACTCGTCGCCCAGTGGCGGTTCAACCGGCATCGTCTCCATGTCCTCAAGAGCAGGGAGATCCATCTCATCATGGACATCTGGAAACAGATAGTCGAAGTAGGGATCGTGATCACGGCCGACGGCGAGCGCAGGGGCGAGAGCATACACGATGCACATCGCTTCCGTCTCACGGACATCGATATCACTCCCAATCATCCGCTGTGTTGTTTTCCCCGCGAAGTGCAGACCAGCACCGCGCAGCGCCGCGACGAGTTTGCCGATCCCATATCGATCAACAAAATATTCGACATCTTCGTCGACTTCCTGCAGCGCAAAAGCATGCAGCACAGTCGGCGTAATGATGATCGGGAGGTGCTGCTCAATAAGCACAATCGGATCGGCAGTCAACTGCTGAGGACGGGTTGAGTCATCACGCTTCACGAGACCGAGTGCGACGAGCCGGTCGACGTATTCGTACGTCGTCGATTTGGACAGCTCGAGTCCGTCCATCACCTCCGGTGGCGACACGGGTCCCCAGTAGCAAATGTACACGTAGACTCGGGTGAGTGCTGGGTGATTGAGAAGCTCGACGACGGTTTCTAAGCCGGGTGCGTTCTGTGCGAGTGTCTCTGGGGCAAGCGTTTCCTCGTTCAACGCGTCGATAGGTGGGTCGAGCGTGTCAATGCCTCCATCTGGGAGGGTACGACCGGGATTGGGTGTCTGAGTCATAGCTAATAGTCCGAAATCCATGTACTTCAGACTACCGCTGATTCCAAGGGAGCATACTTGGCGTACCACTATCCCATATAGACTGATCGGTCGCGAGCGATGCGAAGACTAGTGAGACGCAGTCTCACGTGGTCGCGGGATGCCAAACGGCCGAGGGCTTTCAGGGAATATGAGACTTACCACGGTTGACATTCCCTTGTCCGGCTTGTGAACCGCGAAGTTGGCCGGAAACAGATGATCCAATGTCTACATCAAGAGATAGAGACGTCCGATACCATAACCGGTGATCAGCAACCGCAGTATACTATCATCGAAATTCCTCTAAAGTTTCTTGATAAATCGCGTCGATCGTCGATACGAGGGCGGGATTCTCGATCACATGCTCGGTAAATGCAGTGTATAACGCTGTGATGTACGCAGTGAAGAAGTCAGAAGAATCAGCAACTGGAATATCATACGTCGCCTCAATCTGATTGTGCATGTTGCCAGTGAGTGTTGCACGAGCAGGGAGCGCTGCCATGATCTCCTCGCGACGTGCTTCGAAGTTTTCGACGAATGCATCCCGAAAGTCCGTCTCCTCATTTTCTAGATATCGGTTTGGCGGGGTATTCCGAAACTGGAATTTCAATGTGTGCTCACCGAGAGCAAGGTCTCGATGATGGTCTAATCGATGGAGGAAGCCGACCCGGACCCATCTTGATTCAATCGGTTCTGCAACTGGCTCGAATGTATCCCCACGCCGCCACCACTCGGTCTTGAAAATGAACGCCCAATCGGAATCATGTTCGTAGAACACCCAGTCATTCATGAGCTCCTCGTTACCAATTCGGTCGATCAACCGTGATTGCCATTCGTTCGCGAATGCTTCCCATCGATTCTCGAAGGCGTCACTGATGTCGCTGACAGCGTCGTAATATTCGATGTAGAGGTCTGCTTTTTCCTGTTCGGATTGCTCGTGATCAGACATGCCTGTGATCTCCTTGATATCGTACTCTAGTTCGCGAAGTTGGTTTACCGTCCGTTGCGGATATCGTGGGCCGTGCTGCAGCACGAAGGGATTCAGCACGTCCTGTACAAACTCCTCCCACGTCCAGTTCGTAAAACATGCTCCCGATGCTTGGGGTTTACCGTCCTGATGAAGGTACAGATAATACTCGCCAGATTCGTATTCGTCTTTCCACCGCCCATCAATTGTGTCCGCCTTGCAGTAGAAGGTTGTCCCGGTTTCAGCGGCCGAAAATTTCAGTTCGACGAGCAGGAACCACTCGTTTGGAACCTCAATCAGTAGATCCAGCCATCCCTGTGTGTCGGTCTCTCTTGGTGTGGCGGTGAGCGTCTTCACCGACACCTGTTCGTCGACCTCTATATTCGATAGCTCGTAGAGGTCCTCTCGGAAGTCACACTCTGCTGGGAGTCCCTCGAGAAACGCTCTGAGAAAATCAGTCCCCATTCCGTGTGGTTCATTTGAATCGAGGAGGTATCGTAGGAGTCGGTTCACGTAGACTTCTGCTCGACGCTGTTTCCCGAGCCCATATTCGACGACATTCATCAGCGAACGCGGTTGCTCTGGAGCATCAGTAATCGACTTCCACCGTCGCTCGAGGGTCTGTAAGCGCTCATTTATCGTTGGCTCTGATTCCATCAATACATCTTGCTCCATCTATTGTATGTCCTTGTTATAGAGGTTTTTCTTGCAAGGTATTTCTATTAGCGAGATCAAATCCAACTACCACCTAGTTCACTCTGTCGAGCAGTAAGCAGTGATGCCCATTGGACGTAACTGTTTACCTTCAAACTTCGGGCGAGCTATCGCTCACCTAGCACCCGCCCATCTGATTGCAACGCTAACGAATGAACTGACCCTTAGCGGACTACAAGGGTAAGGGCTTGCAAGACTGTGGACTGGTCACAGCGCAGTGCAGTAAAACCGAGTACGCGCAAGCGCCAGAGTCACACATTAGGAACGACCGTCCGCCCTAACTGTCTGTTCTCACTCGTCGAAGGAATTCACGAACAGCATCCGAAACACGCTCCGGATCACTCACAGGACCGTTGTGCCCCAAATTCTCGAACTCGACAAACTGGCTGTCGGTAACCGCAGTGTCGACCGCACGAACACTGTCCCGAAGATGCGATGGTCCATTACTCCCGGTCATCAAGAGCACTGGAGCGTCGATATCAAGCGTCCCCGGCAGCTCGTACGCTTCGATTACCTGGTTCATGCGGAGAGCACTCTCGACAAACCGAGTATAGTCGGGCCATGCAGGCCACTCGGCGAGCCACCGCTCGAACGCATCGTCATTGATGTCCCCATGCAGAACCTCGCGAAGATGCTGTCGCATTGCCCCGCGACGATCACCAGCATCGAGACGTTCCTGCATTCGGGTCACGAGGTCTGCCTGTTCGCGATAGTCACCGACGAGAACTGCAGGCTCGTACGCGACCACCGCACTGATCGACCCTCTTTGAGCAGCTTCGAGTGCTCGTAGGCCGCCGAACGAGTGTCCGAAGAGAACCGGCTCGCTGTCAACCGCGTCGACGACTGCACAGACGTCCTCAACCTCGCAATCGAGACTGTACTCTTCACTGTCGCCACTGTCTCCGCGCCCACGTCGGTCGGGAACGACAACCGTGTAGTCGTCGAAATAGGGAACGACCGGATCCCAGTATCGCCGTGTGCCACCGCCGTGCAACAGTATCAGCGGGCATCCATCGCCGTGCGTTTCGTACGCGATACGTGTGCCATCGGGCGAAACAACTGTCTGCATTGACGTCCCAGACTTGACTCCACTACCGGCTGAAACTGTCTCTCAGTGAGACGGCCGTTTAAGTGTTCGACAGCGATGACGCCCGCTTACTGTTCCGAGAGCGAGGCTTGGGCGAGAGTCGTCTCAGCAAAGTATACTTGTGCGCGCCGCAGTCGTTCAGAGAGCGATGACGCAGTGATACCAAGCGCCGCGGCAACGTCGGCTTGCGATGCCGACCGTGGGACCTCAAAGTAGCCCATCCTGTACGCGGTCTGGAACGCCTCGCGCTGCGGATCGGTCAGCCCTTCGTCCAGTGTCGCATCCCGCCCATCGTTAACCAACCGGCGAAGCGTAAACACCCCATTGTGCTGCCAGAATAAACGGAACTCATCAAGAGCCGCAAGGTCAGCAAACCAGCCGCTCTGAATCCAACCCGTTGAGGTCACACGGATCGACTCGATAGACGCGTCGGTGGCTGCAAGTGACTGAAGCCCAGCAACGTCGTCTACAGACCCCGAGAATTGTTCTTCCATTCCGACCGCAGGCTCGACTCGATACCGAGGTCTCCCGTCAGGACGCTGGAGGCATGTGAAATCACCGACGAATAACGCCGACTCAAGCGCCAGTTCGACCGACTCGGCCGCGCCATCGACTACGTCGACGACGAATGCAGTGTACCAGTTCTCGCTGGGCTGTAGCTTGACCTCAAGCGTCGCGTCGGGGACAGTTGCCGCGACTTCAACGAATGGTAACTCTTGGCAGGTGATCTCAAATTCGGCGACAAACCCCATGGGCTCGCAATGTAACTAACCAATACTGTCAATTCCGATTCTTCTTCAACCTGGGGTTACTGCGACGAGGGGATTGAATTCAGATTCGGTCACTCCTGGGCGAAGCGAGGCACTCTCTGCGGTTGTATCCCGATGTGAATAGTGAGTAAACGGCGGGTGGCAGCGGCGAGCGGGGAGTGCCGTTCACGAATCACCAGTAAAACAGTGAGCACCAAATCTCGATTATCCCCTCCGGGTGGGATTGAAAGGGGCCGATGCGCTCGACGAGCGTGCGGGGGCTTTCGAGGTGATACTGAACCGGCTAGCAGCTATTGGTCCACCAGAAAACGTATGCCATGGCCGTGTCGACACCTAGCATGGCTCCACTGACGCGTCGCTCCCTCCTTCGACAGATGACGATTGGGGGTGGGATAGTGAGTGTGAGCGGATGTATCGCTCCGACGATCCCAGGACTTTCGAACGGGAAGGGCATTCCCAAGCCGTTCACACACGACGCATACAAAGCGAGCTACGTCCCAGACGGTCGCTGGGTAGTTGAAGGCCATGACGGGGGACGAACCAGCTCTGCTGCGTCGACACTCCCCCACGGAGATGTTGGCGTCGCGTGGCTTCGCCGTCCAGGCACGGACCCTCACGGAGCGACGCCACCAATTGTCGGTCCGAATCGTGTCTATATCGGCTATACCGAATCATCAAACGACGCTAACAACCCAGACGCCTATCTTGCTGGGTTCGATGCGAAAACGGGCGACCAGCAACTCGATAAACATCTCGACACGGGTCGAACTGTGGGGCTCGCACTGGCTGGTGACAGACTACTTGCTGTAACCCGAAGCCCAAACTACGACCAGGCAACCCTGACGGCTCTCACACAGAATGGTGCGATCCAGTGGACCGACACGCTACCGGACGTGACTGGCTCGCCAGCAGTTGTGGACGGAACGTGTTACCTAGCAACGCGCAACGAGGAGAACGCTGTGTACGCCTATTCGCTCGATGGCACCCAACAGTGGCGAACATCCATCGATGGGGAGTGCTACACGGCGACTTGTGCGGACCGCGACGGTGTCTATGTCGGGTTAACCGACGGGCGTATCGCGGCGCTTGATGCGACCACTGGTGAGCAACGGTGGAGCAAACAGATCGCCACACCAGTTGAGTGTTGTCCGGACATTCAGGCCACCCCCACGGTAGCCGACGGGCGTCTGTACGTCCCGGGTCTCGCTGGGGAACTCGTCGCAGCTGATACCGCCAATGGTACCGTTCTGTGGCGGACGACCATCGGCGACGAAGACGACGGCAACGCGATTCCCTCACCAGCAGTCACGGCGGACACTGCGTACGTACAGACGTATCACGGAGGGCTCGTTGCAATCGATATTGCAGACGGGTCGATTCGCTGGCGATCAGCCGAGAAGGAGGACAATCAACCCCCCGCTGTCGGTGACGGTGGTGTGGTCGTCCCACAGAATGACTCGGTTGTTGCCTACGAGACGAGTGACAGCCCTGCGTGGACGATTGAGATTACGGTCCCAGACATCGGGATGGCGGGCTACATCATGGACACAGAAGTCGCCCTGGCACACGGGATGTGCTACGTCGGGGTCGCTGATGGTCGGATCTACGCAATTGGCACCCGCGAATAATACAAAACGCGAGTGAAACGAGTGGGAGCACGGAAGACTCACTTCGTTCGTCTTCCGGAGCGAACGTGGGCCAGCGAGACTGCATCTCGCGTGGTCGCGGGATGCCGAACGGCCGAGGGCTTTCTGTGAATCTCACTCATCGGTTTGTCTGCGGTGTCGTCGATTGTGTCTGAACCTGCGATGGAAGTCACTCTCTGGGGCTTTGCTTAGAGGCGTATCCGTATCGTCCGATGCTAAGCTGCCGTATTTGCACAACCTATCCGTTGACGACGGGCTAAATGCCTATTCGCCCCACAGTGTCGTAATCCGCTGTTCGATTTCGTCGAGAACGAGCGTTAGGACATCGCGATGATAGGTGGGCCACGATGCATCCTCGCCAAGCGTCGGAGCAGTGGGTGGTGGGTGAAAATGATCTCGCGAATTGTGCGGGTTCCGATGGCGATCCCAGCGACACTCCCAGGCGCTATCGGCGTGCACTTCTCGATAGTGAATTTTGAAGTCGTCGTTCGTGTACCATCGGACAGCGAGCGTCGCCTCATCCACCAACACTGGATAATACGGCTGGGCGAATGTAACGCGAAGCTCAAGATGGCCGTTCACGTCAGTGATGACTGCCTGTTCGACTTGCTGTGTGGCGATGAGTCTCGTCTGTAGAAACTCAAGGATTGGTCGGTCGATGGGCGCAGGACTGCCCCCATCGCCAGTTGGCGGTACCATTGCTATCCTGAAGCTTGTTCGTGGTCGGCGGTACCCGCACGTTGCTGGCGTGCTCGTTCATAGCGTGTTCTCTCTTCGCGAGCAGTCATCCAGTCGGCGAGATCACTGTACACGTCATCGATCGATCGATCAACGGTTGCCTCGACAACGGCTAGTGCATCAACGTCTGCCGGGGTCGCGGCGTCATACTCGTCTTCATAACTTTTGATCGTTGTCGTCAACGTACGCACGCGCTGCTGGAGTTCCTCAACCGAATGACGTGCCGCGAGCTGATTGATGCGTCGCCACTCGAAATAGGCGTCATTGCGCTCGTAGGTGGTCGGATGGCCGTCGTGCTGGGTGACGATCCCGAGATCCGCAAACCAGTTGAGGTATTTCCGGGCAGTTTTCGGATCACAGTCGATTTGATCTGCGATTGCACTCGCCGCCATTGGCTCGCGTGTTTGGAGAATCGTTCCATAGATTTGTTGTTCGACGTCGTCGCCGCTGAACGCGTCCTCGAAGGGAGGTGGTCCGTCGGTGGGTGAATTAGCCATACTTATTGTTCGAGCTATCAGGATATAGTTCTTACTTCAAGGAACTATTTCCCTTCTGATGGAGAGGGCAATTTTTCACGGGTGTGCCAGAACGGCACTCCGAACACTAACTTTTGGTGGTGAGAGACCGGTCATTTCGCATGCCACTTAATCCTTATTCACGCCGTAACGTTTCACCTCTCGGGACGTACTATTTGCATTCTACTTATGGTGTATATTCTGATAGAATGTGATAAGCGATCACGATTTTATGCTACTCACGAGATGGGTCTCTCTTGATTTGATCGATCGTAGCATCCGTTGATTGACCAACAGTAGATACACGTCCTTTTCTCAGAATATCTGAATGCTGAAAACTCATCTGAGAGAACCCAGTGGTCACAATCACGCCAGTACTAGCTGCTGTTTGACTACTCATTGTTCTTCTGTGCTGTCGCATCGCCACGCCGTTTTCAGAGTCAACATTGCTCGACCCACCTATTCCAATCTAGCTGATAATTCATTGATTTGCTGTGCTTTCTCGTTCTGCTTGCTTTCCCCCGGTCGCGCATGTCCCGTTCGTTCTTCGTACCCCCCTATTACTTTGGACGATTTTAGAGGTACGCAAAGCAATATGACGGGCACAGATTTGCATATAATCGCTTAGGGCTGGTTTCCGGCCGTAAAATCCAGCCTTAGGATTGATCGCAACACTCTCAAATGATAAATACAGCCTCACAGGCTTTCAAACTGGTGAAAATAGCACATTAGGATGTGGCGGCCGGTTATGTTAGCAATCCAACCTTAGGTTTGATGTTTCTTGTTACTATTCCAACCTTAGGATTTGAGGGTGAAAACCGCTGAGACGGTCGAAATAATGAGAGAGAACGTCTAAATCCAGCCTTAGGATTGAGGCAAGTTGACGAGTCACTGTAGCACTGTGATTACTGTCTAGTTAGTTAAACAAATCCTGCTCTGGCAGTCAATCGGTCGTCACGCCAGCCGGATTATCGAGCTGGTCATACAGTTCTTCAGGGAACGGGAGACTACCATAGATTGAGTAGGGACACTGATCACGGCCGATACAATATCGTTGCATATCCTCATTCGAACAATTCATTGGGAGGGGGATCTCACCGCCGATATCATTGTTGAGTTCGTACCGAATCTGGTACTCGGTCACTTCGTCATCGTACCACGGCCACCGGGCGAACACCTCCTTCATATCGCTGATAAATTCGTCCGTGCTTGCGTCTCGGTACTGGGGCAGCCACCACGCCATTCGCACAAGATTGTAGAGATCTTTCCGGACCGGTTTTTTCTCCTGCAGCCGCTCATCCATGGCCGCCAGACAGGGGAGTTCGAAGAGATCCTCGAGGTCGTCGACGTGAATCGGTTGTGCGCCATCACTATACCGGGTGAGTGTATACCGATTCAACCGATCGTTTTCGACGGTGACGCTTGGATGATCTCGGTTCGTAGAGAGAATCGTTCCGAGACTACGAGGGGTCGATATGGAGTCACAGACCTGTTGCTCCCACGATCGTTCAGAGTCGTACGCCTCAAGAGCTTCGTAGAGTTCGCGTGCGGTATGTGTCTGGCCGATTCGGACGATATCGTTGTCTGCCGCCTGAACAGCGTTGATAATCGTCCGGAGTTGCTGTTTTTGCTGACTCCAGTTCTTCCAGAGGCGATGAGTTTGCCCGGCGGCGAAAAAGCGATCGATCCGCTCGGTGATCGCCGATTCATTTGCCGTCAGCCAGCTGCGTTGCTCGGGTGTGAGTGCTTCTTCCTGGGCCGCGAGAAGTCGTCCAAACGCATCCTCGGCATACGATCGATACTTCATCATAAAATCAGTGACCGGGACATACAGGTGGTTATCTGCGACGTGTGCTTGAATCTCGCCTTGCTGGTCGCCGTCACGATCCGTCCGTGCCAAGCATTTCCGTGAAGCAGCGACGAGTGGGATCTCAAGATAGCATCCGTCACCGAACTCAGGGCGTGTCGTGATGTCTGTACAGACGCGACCAGAGTGAGGGCCGTCTTCACCCGGCTCTTTCGCATAGAGAATTTCGGCGATCTCCTGGTGAAGAGTGAAATCATCATACTCGCGAATGAGCGAGCCGATGTTGTTCACATAGAGTTCGCGTAGATCACCAAGGAATGCGAGGTGACGTGGTGGTGTCTCTTCGAGTTTCGGGTGATCCATGATACAGACTGCACCGAGAGTGGTAAGGACTGCAAGCATTCCTGGATCATCAACATACGGTCGCTCTGCCGCTTTCCGACGTGTGCTTGGCGCAAATGCATCGCACGTGAATCGCTCAATGTCTGCAAGCAACTTCTCGGTTTCTTGTGTATCGTCGACCGTCCAGCGCTGATACCCACGGTCGAATAGCTGTGTGAGCTGGAACTGACCTTCATCACGGGGTAGTGCCGCCACTCGATACGCCATGTACTCGTCGTTTAGTGGTGTTGTTCGGCTCATGGTTCGAGAAAACTGGGGACAGCTTCGGTTCGGAAGTCGAAATCCGGGCTCTCGACCGGTTGGACGATACGTGAGACATCGGCGTGCAGCGAGTATGGCAGTCGCAGTACGCGGCGGCGGTCAGCCGTGACAACCGGATCGATGGGGATCTCGTATTCTTCGAGCAGCAGGTCGTTAATCACTTCTCGACTCTGTTCGTCGTAGCGATGTTTGCGGTCAGTATCGAGCAGATAAACGTGACAACCTTGTCCCGAGTACACGACCATCGTTTCCGTGGCTGCAAAGTCATCCTCGAAGATTTCCTGGACAGTAAATCCGAATTCGAGAGCGTGCTCGATATCCGCAAACGTATAGGGGTAACCCTCAGGTGCGCTGTCAAGAATGCCAGCATCGCGGAGCTGGTCAGATCCGACTGATTCCGTAGGCTCGGCGGTCGTTTCCATCTGGGACGCTGCCCGTTGTGCTGCAATGTCTTTGGCGTCGATATCGACGGCGAGCACCCACGGACGTTCCCAGTGGTCAAGTGCATAATAGACCGCGTCCGGTCGTGGCTCGGGCCGTTCGAGGAGCTCCGGATCGGCAAGCGCATAGTTACTTCCGTGGAGCGGATCGTGCCGAGATGGATACTGGATGAACTCGACCAGTTCGTCTAGTGAGTCGAAGTGCTGTGCAATTCGATCACCCGAGTCGCTTGTCTGCCACGTTTTTCGGCGGATGAACGTTCGATCGGGTGTATTCTGCTTCCGAACGGGGTATGGCTCGCGGAATGCGAGAGCGTACTCTTTCGGCCCCTCGACAGTAATGAACGGCGGCAGTCCGTCGGTTTTCTCTGGAAATGACTTCGTATAGTAGGTATGAAGCTCGTCGTGAGTTGCTTTGCGCCACGTCGACGTCATCGCTCCGTGTCAACCTCCGTTTTGAGACTCCGGAACGTATTCACCGCGGTCATGCCGGGGATTGCCGTTTGGCTAAGAGCGGCGCGAAGCGCACTGACCGTCTGTTTCTGGGTGGCAGTCAGCGAAAGATCGAGCGGACCGGTCTCGATGAGCGTGTCGATCACGTCGATCGCACACCCTCGATCTTCGAAAGCCCACGCAGCGTTTGCATCGGCCTTCGCGAGCTTTTCGTAATCCGCGATCACGGCGTCCGTATTATGACTCGTCGTTTCAACTTCGCCGACCCAACAGAGCTCGCCTGAAGCGTTAAATCCTGCAACATCGAAAACAGTCCCCGAGTCGTGCTGATAGTAGCGTTCTGTCCGGTCGACATCGTGGTACTGGACAAGCCATTGTTCAAGGAATACGACACCGGCTTTGTGTGGGGTTTTCTCGCCAAGATCACCAATTCCCGGGTTCACAGCCAGTGATCGGTCGAGGAAGGTTCGCCCGGCTGGCAACACGGTGTAGTACGTCTGCCGAAATGCTCGATGTTTCTCGAGGAACCCCTTCTGTATGAGCGTCTCTACGTCGAGAGTGGAGAATGGCTCGTCGAAATCGGCCATACTCTCTGTGAGCGAGTACTCCTCAAGCTGGTGGTTCATCGCATCGAGCACGAGGCCGAGAAACGCTGCCTCATCGCGTGTCACACCCTCTGCTCGGAGCGTCTTGTCTGGAATGTTCGTCGTCGCTTCGTTGAAACGACCTGCTGGCGTCGTATCTGGAGCCTGTGTCTGTTCGGGTTCTGGACGTGGCTCTGACGTCTCTTCCTCCAACGGGACGGATTCAGCAGGCGAGTCGAGCGATGCAAACTCTTGGATAGAGATTTCAATGCCGTAGTCTTCGGCATGGGCAGCGATTTTCCGGAGTCGATCGAGAAGGTCACTAGTAGACTCAGTCGTTTTGTGCGCCCGCCGAGCGGCAACGAAGACCTCGTCTTTCGACGCAAACTGACAGCAGGCGCTTGCTCGTCGCTTCTCAGCGTCTGTATACTCAGTGCCACAGAGATCACAGACGTAGCAATCGGTCTCCGTATCGTAGTGAACATGCTCGGAGAGCGCAGCATCATCGGGTCCGTCTCCCGTGTTATTCGTGTCTGTCGGCTCTTCGTCACTAGGTCCATTCTTGGTACCCGTTTCTGTCTGATCGGGTGAGGCAGATGTCGGTGTGTCGTCGGGCGGTGACTGCTCCGTCGTCGGAGCGCCGAACATGGAAGCATCTCCGAAATCCTGTTCATCACTTGGCCGGTCGCTGGCTGGTGTGTCTCCCATTCCCGTCGGGACCTCGCCATCTGCAGATGTGCCTGTGGCGTTACTCACATCGCTTCCACCGAAGAACGGTGTCTCACCGTCGGCAGCTTCAGCGTCGGCTGTGTGCTCTTGAGACCCGTCTGTGCCTGCAGTGTCCTCCTCACTCATCTCTGCAAGCGTATTCCGTGCATCCCCATGCCCGATCTTGCTCGGCCGATTGGGGATACTGCATTCGCTCTGGGTTCGGCGTCTGACCTGCGGACGGGCCATCTCCTCAAAAAGGTGACGTGCGTCACCGGTGAGTGGTTCATCACTTTCTGGATGCCCTTTGGGAATGGGTAAGGGTGCGAGTGAGAATGTCGTGGGATCTGTTTCGCCAAACCCGGGATTCCGGAGTTGCACGACCCACTCGCCAGACGGCAACCGTTTTATCCGATTGCTGAGTTCCTGTTTGGATAAATTCTCGTGTGCCATCGATTTCGCGAGTTCATCGTCAACCTCGATGTTCCCGATGATTTTCGTCTTCACGTTGTTCAAAATCTCATTGTACGGTCGATTGGATCGACTGTGATCGTTCGACCCCGTGTGATTGTTCACTTGATCGGGGTACTGCATGATCAGGCCAAGGCTCACACCGAAGCCCCTGCCTTGGGGCAAAAACTCCTCATAGACGAGTTTGGAGGTCGCAACCGCTGCTGCCTCTTCAATGATAACGTTCGCAATCTTCTCATCAGCGGCCATTGGTTCGTCCTCTCCTGTCCGGCTATCATCGGACCATCCCTGCGTGGCATCCCAGAGATTGCTCAGCAGAACCATCGTCAGCGCGTTGCGCGAGTCGGAACGCAGTTCACCGATATCGAACAAAATCACTGCATCTTCATCGAGGAAGTGCCGAAAGTCGAAGACGTTCTCCGCATACTCGCCAGCCTCATCATCCCACTCAGGGACGTGATTGAAGATCTGATAGAGGTGTTCGAGTTCGACCAGTTTGTTCAATCGATTCGCAGCCCCACCCATTGACTGCTGGAACTGTGCCTCGTCCAGCTCACATTGCTGGAGTAATGCCCGCTCGATATGCGCATTCTCGTCACAAATTTCCGGGATGATGCGTTCATGGCGCATCTGATACACGGCCTCAATGAGCGTATCCAGGCTGAACGCAGCCTGGCCATACTCCTTGTCAAACAGTGCTTTGATCAAGAACGTCAGGATCTCGTTCGCGACAAATGCTCGATCGTGCGTTTCTGTCCCGAGAATCAGCCGCATGACTTCATGGAAGTGCTCGACGGTATCCTGGATCGCATCTTCGCGGCGCCTCCCCATCGCAAGCTTGGGACGAATATCGAAAAACGAGAATGCAGGCAGCATATCCGGCGCATCGAAGTGATAAACGTTATCGAGCGTGCCGAATTTCGCGTAATGGGCTTTGAGATAATTTTCGACCATTGCATCGCCTTTCGACTCAAGTAACACCGTTGCCCCCCCGACGTGCTCGCTCAGTGTCAGCATATCATTCAAGACGCTTTTGGATTTTCCAGAGCCAGTCGAGGCGGCGCGAAGATAGTGAGTGATGAGCGTCGATATGTGGACGTACACCGCGTCATCAAGGGGTTGGTTCCGGTCTTTGAGCGGCAGACCAATTGCCATTCCCGGTGCTGATAATCGGTCTAACATCTCCGGTGCTGGGAGTGACAACGGCTGGCGGAGTCGCTCCTTGCCACGAGTCCCACGGGCGCCCTCAGTGGTCAGTGTATGTGCACTCGGGACGGCCACGAAATTGGCGAGTTCGTCCGCATTCAAAATGAGCTGCGAGCGTTTGCGCCCTTGGCGAGAGATGTTGAGTGACCGATCGAGCAGCCGTTTGAGCTCCTTCTTGGCTGGGTCACGAAGATTGGTCAGTCCTTTCGTGAGACGGTTCCCGTTGAGTTCATAGTACGCCCCATCGAGATGGTTGAACGCGTTCGCAAGCGCGTCGACGTCACTCTCCACCATTCCGATCGTCGGATCGTCTGCATCAGCAGGTGGCACCCCCGCTGCACGCATGTTTACCAGATACGTCTGGGACGGGTTTTTCTGGTCGATGAGTGTTTGGCGAGAGGCCACCCCGCCGCTCGGCGTGTGTGGTGATTGGCCGATATTCTCCCCGATCTGTGGCGCGTCTCGGCCACGCCGTCGATCGCGAATCTCTTCCTCGTCATACCCCCGAAGCATATCTCTGAAGTTGGTTTTCGTGGTCTGGACGAACCCATCACGTTTCGTCTGAATATTCTCCTTGCGAGTGTTGGCAACCTTCTCCCAGTCCGCATACCGAGTGAATAACACTTGCAAAACGGTGGGGGCACTCGCGTTCGCAAGCCGCTCGACTGCCGTTGCAAGCGGGGCCTTTGCCGATGCACTATCGCCATTCTGTGTCGTGTGGAGCTGTGAATACTGTGTGAGCGGCGTCATCCAGTCGTCAGTACGCGTTGCCACGCCCTGCCACCGAGCCGCGATTGGCGACCGGTTCACTAGTTCCGAGCGCGCATCATCGATCGACTGGGACTCGGGTGAGTCTTCATCTTCGTCCGTGTCGGTGTTCTCTGTGGACGGGCCGAGCAGTTCCTCTGGGAGCGTGAGTTCTTCCTCAGAGAGATTGTAACTCGCCGGATATGCAGTAGTCAACTCCGAACGGACCGTCGACAAGAGCGATTCGTCAGTGGTACCGAGATAGAAGCGCACCGGCGTTTGGTTCCCCTGTGTGAGCGCGAGAAACTCGAACGTGGGTGCATTTTTCAAAGGATGGTATTTGACCTTCCAGCCAGACTTCAGTTTGCGTAGGCCGGCGAGGCGAGAGATGATATCGGAGGGTGTGACACGTTCGTGGGCTGGTTCGATTCGAATGTAGCGACGAGTGGTTGTCATGGGCGGTGAATTGATTCCTGTAATTTCGTGTGTTAGCTGGTCGGTGCAGTGGATTCGCGAGCCTGTTCGAGCAGTGATTGAGGAATGTCGTACTCTGCGGCGCGTCCGTCCGCAAGCAAATAGGAAACATCGCTCGTGTCGAGCGCATTCTGCTCGATCAAGTACTCCCACGGATCGAGGTCTTCGTCGAGCACGTGGACAGCAAACTCATCGACATGCAGTTGAATGCGCTTTTTCCAGTCGTTGACAAGCAGCAAGCTCTCGGAGTGAGTTCCGTCCTCACCAGTCTGTGCGGAGGCGATGAACCGCTGTTCGTTGTGGGTAAGATCGTGGGCAGCGATCATCTCCTCGCTCACTGATTCGTGCCGGAAAATCTGCTTGATATTACAAAGGTTGTAAATCTCGCGGGCTTTCTCGAGCGCGTCTGCAGACTGTTCGGTGGATTCGGCGAGGAACTCATCCACCGTCTGGGAGATCAGCGTCAGCCCGGTGTTGAAGTGGCGACTATGCCGAATGAACAAGTCGATCAAATCCGTCGTGGCTGCTCGGCGCAAGAGGTAGTGTGCTTCGTCGATCGTCACTTGTGTGCGGCGATCGCTGCTTTGAGCTCGCTGGTAGATCCAGTCGAACATCACGTGCATAAACAGCGGCGCTTGTCCCGTATCGGAGAACATCGACATGTCGATGGTCACGAGCCGATTGTCGAGTTCGACGTTCGTCCGTCCGTTTAGATTCGCGTTCTCGCCACCCTCTTGGAAAGCCTCGAGTCCAAGGAGAAGTTGGTAAGCAAGCCGCTCGTCCGTCTCTCGGAACCGATCAGCGATATCCTGCACTTTCGGAGCAACTCGTCGCTTGTCGGCATCAGGATGATAGTCGAGGAACTCAGTAGGATCATCGCCATCGGTGATGTGTTCGAGGATATCAATGATATCCCCGATTATTGGACTCGTGTTCTCGTGTGTTGCTGGATCCTCGGTGATTCCGTACTGATAGTACGAAAGCAAGACAGCACGCCGAAGAATGCCCTCTTGCTCATTTGAAAGGGCTTGTCCGTCACCGGCTGCAAAATGCAGCCGAAACAACTCCATCACCGACCGGTACTTCTTGAGGAACGGATCTTCGACGACATCGTCAATCCCACGACGGATTTCGAGTGGGTTGATCGTGTTCTCGCCACCAAAGCGAATCACTTGCCCGCCAAGATCTTCGGCAAAGTCGACGAAATCCGCGAGTGGATCCAGGACGAGGAGCTCGATTTCGGGATCCATCATCATCCGATGAAACATCTCGTACTTCTCGGCGAATGTCTTCCCAGAGCCCATCTCACCAGCAATCACCTTCGAATACGAGGAGAACCGGTAGCGATCAAGGAGAACGGGGGTATGTGTCCCGTCGAACCCGTAGTAGGCGCCCTCGTTATCAGCCAACGCTGGTTCGATGAACGGGAACATGGTCGCGACAGCTGTCTCCTGCATGAGTTGGGTGGCTTTGATCGGATCACTTCCGAGCGGTGCAAGGGCGTCCTGTGACTCGACCTGGCGTTTTTCGAGTGGAACCGCTTCTGTATTCGCCTTGGCGATGATCTCCAAAGCACGCTCGGTCGCCTCATTTAATTCCTGCTTTGAGTCGGCAATTATCTCGAAGTAGATGGCAAACGTGAACAGCTTCGTCTCGCCGCGAATGATATCCCAGATGAGATCGGAGACGGCCTCGTGGTCGGATTCGAGTTCGTGGGTATCACTCTGATTTTTCTCGTCTTTCCGATAGAGACGGGCGCGGAGCTGTGTGAGGCGATTACGGAGTTTCCGCAGAATTTCGTGCGAATCACGCGGTCGGATATGCTGTGTCACCCGAATATTGTCGTGCGTCGTATAGAGGTCATCAAGCCAGCCGAGCGGAACACGTTCGGGATAGCCATGGATCGTCATCGTGCGGACGTACTGGCCACCACGAACCATGTAGCCCGACTCTAAGAGCCCTGATTCCTCGGTGATTTCGTGTGGTGCGATGATATCCCGGTCAGCAAGCGAGCGTTCTGTCTCGTCTTGCAGAACACCCAGGCGAATCTCACCGTCCTCGGCTTCTTCGAGTTCGAGCAGATGTTTCGCTTGGGCCTGGATATTTTCCTTCGAGAGTTCGTCCCCATTCGCTTCGAGGATGGCGGTCGCTCGGTCGAAGACCTCATCATCAATCTCATCGAGTCCTGGTTCGCTCTCTAACCCAGGAATAAGCGACCGGAGTCGAGAGCCCATCGTTAGATCTCCCCCTTGGAGAATGTCGCGTGATCAAAGCGGTCGAACTCTGGTTTCACGTGATTGTAGTAGTGATACAGGATCTCCATCGTCTCCTGGCGAGTGTTGACCAGCTCTGTTGTGACGTCTGTCCGTCCAAGCTTGTCGATCACGCGGCGCTGGCGATTGTGCACTTCCCGGATGCACAGTTCGGTTTCTGCCTTCTCGTGGTTCTTGACCCACGGAAGCCGTTTGAGAATGTTTGCGCCAGCAGAGCCGATGAGCGGGAGTGTGCTCAGTTGATTGAGGACACTTCCGGTATCAAGGTTTGTCGTGACCTGCGCGGCGTTGACGCGAATAACGATGTAGTAGTCGCGTGTTTTGATCCCAGAGCCGTCGATATTGTCCTGAGCCCATTGGATGTAGTAGCGCCGGCCATACTGCAGAATCGGAGACTGTCCTCGTGCAGCAACGCTGGTGCCACCACGAATGAACCTGTTGTAGTGCTCACCGAGATCGAACTCCCGGGGATAGCACGGGATGGCGATCGACCAATCAAGTGCCATCAGAAACGAAACGTAGTCGCTCATAACCTGCCGACGTTGCTCATAGTTGAGTGTCAACCAGTTCCGGGGCTGGACTTTCACGAGTCCGATATAGTCGTCACCATCAACGGCAATCCCATCATCACGAACGTAGTCAAAGCCAAGCTGGGCTTGTGTCGTCGTTTGCTTGTTGAGTTTATCTTCGAGATGGAACTGGTCACGAGCTCGTGCTTCCTCACGAGCCGTTGGGAGGTCCGTGTCAATTGCTTCGAGGGTGGCATCCATCGCTCGGAGGACGTCCAAATCTGATTCAGGCCGTCCCGCATCGGTCTCAAGGTCGCGATCGGCTATCCCGAGCGCTGTCCGTACTGTGGGACCGTCAGGGGATGGCTCTGTGGCTGATCCGTCGGTTGCAGTCGTAGAATCAGATTCGATCGTCTCGGTCTCTGCTTCGTCTTGCGTGCCAGACTGTCCAGTACTGGCTGTCGAGGTGTCGGTGGCAGGCGGTGGTGAATCCATGGTGGTTACTGGTGGGAGTCGTGGTCGTCTTCCGCTTCGATTGTCTCGATGTCGAGGCCGGCGTGGCGAACACCAACCACATCTAGGGTTTTCGTCGTTTCCGTGGCGGGTCGTGTCCGACGATTTCGGTACGTGGTGGTGCCGAGGTAGTAGTGCACACAGGCTCGAGCGTAGCTGAGCGGGCGTTGTGCAGCAGGCGTGATGAGGAGAATCACGACACCGAGGGCAAGTGCAATCCCGGTGGCAATGAGAAAGAGATCGCCAGAAGCGCCGAGACTCTGGGCAATGCCAAGGCCGAGAAACGGAATGACGAGTGCTTCGCCAATGTCGCGGGCAGTCAGCCCAAAAATGAGCTTTGTGTTGATGATCTGACCAGCGATTGGGAACGTTTCCATTTGATATTATCTTATGCTGTGACTAGTTAATAATTACTCCATGTGTCGGCTTTTGTTTCAATTCTCACTAACACTAAGGTATATTTTAATCGGTGTGTGACTCCCTTCCATAAAAACATACTCGTGAGATGTTGACGCATCTAATTTAAATGGAATACGCAGCAATAGTTCCTTCACGTATTGATGACCCGAACGGACTACCTGCACACGCTGGTGAACGTTTTCCAACTCAGCTGGAACGAGCGCACCGATCGACCATGCGCCCCACTTCGGCTCTTGTTCTCAATGATAATAGTCATGTTTGCAATTATAATCGGACAGGTCGTGTTCGGTCTCGGAACTACTCTTCTAGGCTATCTTCCATCGGTTGGTCTCGGCGACATTCTTATCGTGCGGATGATCTCAGCAGTGAGTGGCCAGTTCATCGGCTCTGCGTCGTGGGTTCTTGGCTTTATTGCCGCTGCCTGGTTTCTCGACCGGCGCTATCCCTCTGATATGGGGCTACAAATCACCCGTGAATGGGTCGGTGAGTTCAGCGTTGGATTTCTGCTTGGTATCGCTCTGCAAGGTGCTATGCTGCTCATCGGGCTTGCCGCCGGTTGGCTCACGATCACCGGATGGCTGACAGGCGAAGTAAGTCTCGCACTGGTCCCGTGGTTCATCATGACTTTCGTCTTCTATCTCTGTATTGGTGTCCGAGAAGAAGTCCTGTTTCGTGGCTATTTAATGACAAATATCGCGGAGGGATTGCTCTGGTTTGATGGTGTTGACCGGTCGATAGCGGTTTGGATTGCAATCGGTATTTCATCGGTCTGTTTTGGCTTCTGGCACTGGGGTCGGTCAGTCAGTTTTCTCATCTTTGCCGTGGTATTCGGGCTGCTCTTTGGACTCAGCTATGCACTGACGGATTCGATTGCGCTCCCGATTGGGTTGCATGCTGCATGGGATATGGCCGAAACATCTCTTTTTGCCTCACATGAGCTCCCAACGAACAAACTCATCGAGACTACCGCAACGACGTCTTTCACTCTCATCGGCGACGTTACCCCCCTTGATCTGCTCTCGTTCGCTGCGTTGCTTCTTGGATCCGTCGCTGTGATTGGCTGGATCTATTTCCGCACCGGCAGGCTTTCGATTCATCAGGATATTGCCGTCCCGGATTTACACGACAACCACTACTCATGGATACGGAACCTATTCGTGGTAGAAGGGGTTGATGATCTCTATGATTCCACCGGAGTCGAAAAGGAATGAGATGATTGCGTCTGTGGTGGCGATCTACTTCTCCATGTTGCACTAAGCAGAACTAAGGAAGTCTGGTAAGCGTATCGAATTTGTGTACTGCCGCTTCTCGATTTTATATAGACTCGGCCGTATTGCTCGAACCAAAGAGTCGTCTTATATGACACCAATAGGAACATCGATAAGAGAAAAAAATAGATCGCCACATCGGGATTAGAGCCACTCATCGGGGAGTTTATCTGTGTGAGTGTGCCTCAATTCGAGAAGTGGCTGAGCCTCGTCAAAGCGCGGCCCCTTACGCATAGGTGATGGGAATCTCTTTTGGGAGTGTGCCTCATCCTGCCAGTACGACCAATATTCCAGTCGTAACGAAAATCGATGGTGTCAACTGTCCTCAGAGCGACCTCACGTATCTTCTGGTGGAGATTTCGGTAGAGGGTTGTAGAGTTCGAATATCCTCGTTGAGTGCCCCAAAGGACTACGGTCGTCCTTCTCATGTGCGGATTTTATTGTCACTGACCGTCATCTGTGGCGGTTGGAAATAAGAGGATAGACGGACAAACATAGTGCAATGTCGCTATATGAGCAACGGCGGTATAATGGCTACTTTCCAAGTAGGCGATATAAAAATTTTACTCTCGCTCTATCCGCTGTCGTTGGATTTTGGAGCTACTGGGCGTTCTCACGTGGTATTGTCTTTGCAACGATGTATATCGTTATGTTCGGTTTCCTGGGAATCTTGTTCGTACTACTCTGGGAGTGGTAACTCCCACATTCGATCAAGATATAATCTAATTCACGACTTTGATCGAGTTAGAGATCAAGTTACCTCCTCTAGAATCACCCGAGGTGGACAGTCCAATAAAGAGCATACTCGATGTCTCCTCTCTTTTAACCACTTCAGGCACCGTATAACAATAGTCAACGCAGTCATTGGAAAAGGTGTGAGCGTCGTAGGAACGTGCCTGGAACCATGCGCCTGCGACGTTCAAGCACAAAGAATCAAATGTGATCATCTCACGCCAGTTCCATACCGGCGTAGTCGTGCCCACTCTTCCCGGCACGACCACGCTCTACTCGCAGGGGGTTCCGGGACGAGAACGGGTTGCTTGTTGGTAGAAGCACCATCGACCCCACGTCGATGGCGGCCACTTCGTGGCCCAGGTGGTTCGAATCCACCCCCGTTCGTATCAGAGCATATTCTCACAGTCTTCACACGCCGACCACTCCTCGGACTTTTGGAATGTGGTCAGGTCAGCCTCCGCTGCTAAACGGTGGTTTTATGGGTTGTAGGAGCACTCTACCGTGAATTGCCAACACGTGTAAAAGTGAAAGACAGAGTTTGTCTACGACGTCAGCAGTTAGAAACTGTATCAGCAGAAGAGAACGGTGAGAGATGTCGGATTAACAACTGCCGAGATTCTGGAAGTCGCTCTGGTTACACTTTGAACAACAGGATGGTTTCGAGATAAAAGTGGTTCCGCATTCTTCGCATTCAAAAATATCACCGGTCGCCCGCACCTGCTGTTCGGTCTGCTGAGACGGGGTTTCTGAACGAAAGGCACCGCGTAACCGATGTAGTAGTTCCATAGCAATGCATAGACACTTTCTCAATACACATAGATTTTATCGCCAAAATGGCATAATAATCCCATTATTACTGTGTTGAATATTGTCAATGAAGTCGGCTTACCGGTTCCGAGATACCGCTGAAACCCACATAGTCGCACTCCTGTGGTTCATCATTCTTATTCTTCATAGAAAATCCCACGCGTTCAGGAAATACTCGGCGGCGATATCAGCCGCGTGCTATGGTGTTTTCCCTCCGATGTATCGTCGGCCGCAGCGTTCGCGCTTTCCGTGAGTATTCGCTGGTCGGTGATAAAACATCAATTGGCACGACAGGGATACAAAGGGCTGATGCGGTAGTTCGTTCGGCAGTTCCGTCCGTTCCGTTTGCACGCATGGCCAGCACGGGAAGCCACCGAAACCGTCACAATCACAGTCTTCGGCATCGTTGTCATCCTCCGACGGGGACGCATTGAGCGTCCCGTCGTCAGTTGCGGTTTCGACGGCGACCATGTGTTTGCAGAAGGCGTTGCGGTGGACGTGATGCGAGCACGTGCAGGCCATCAGGTTTTCAGTCACTACGTTGGTGGAGACAGTATATTGGTGTTTTTCGGGGTTCTCGTGGCTCTCGTTAGAGACTTGGATAAGTCCAGGAGTATCAACACGAAAGCCGGACTGCTCCCACGGTGGGCGTTTCTGTGCCGTCTCGTCAGCTTCACGGCCTGTATACAATCTTGATAGCCAAAGCATCTATTAGTGTTTTATCGAATGGAACAAACATGCCCCACTGTGATAATTGCGGATCGTTTGTGACCCGACACTATGTCCGTGTGTTCACACCGGATGACGTCAAGAAACCTCGTGTTTGTCCATACTGTGAAGATATAGTTCGAGATGGAAATGAGATACGGCAAGCACGCTCTCCACGAAGAAGTTCATGATGAAAGAAGGGAATCCGATAGTCGTAATCATTGACAAGAAACATAGCATTCGAGAGACCATGGTTCTCAGCCAGTTCAAACAGAAACGTAGCCACTGGATTAGTACTCTTCTAATCGAACCCAGCGACGCTGAGAAGCAGTTTTACGAGACATAGTGAACTGCCCCGGGGTCAAGTCCTGAGGCACTCGCCCTGTTCCACCTGTACATCCTCGGTTTGTTTTCTCCCTGTTGTCGCTCTTTCATTTGGAGAGGTGAACAACACTTCTTGGGACACTCTTCTCCTGATCATTGGTGATCTCGTTTCTGGTCTTATAACTGACTGCCTTATTTTCGAACTGTACTACAAAGCATTTACCGAACTCTCCCAAGCCACAGTTGCGGCGTAGTTGCCGCTGACACCCTGAATAGGCTGTGGATCTGGTCCCATCACTCCTGATTCATCCCCATCTCGCTGCATCCTCCTCGCTGCATACCACTAAATCGCCACGCTCCGAGCTGAAATTCTCACAGTCTTCATTTCCAAGTTAAGCTATTCATCCATTTGTTTTAGGCTACTCTTACCAGTAGTAATTGGCTCGAAACAAAGGTATGCCTTCACGATTTGCAAACCATGTCTACAGAAGCAACCATAGCCGACCAGGAATTCACGGAAACGATCCACTCATTCCTCGAGGATGCAGACACCGTCCACATCATTAATCCAGCACCAGAAGTCTTCCGAACAGTGATCCAGACAGCAACCGAATTTGACGATGATCTACCCAAATTCCAGGTGCTTGCCACTCCTGACGTACTCAAAGCAGCGGTCGACGATTTCATTCTCGCGAGTCAAGCAGCTAATCTAATCGAGGAAGGAATCCTCTCACTGCGGACAACCACCGATGTCGCACGGAATTCCCTGCTCATTAGTGACGAGCAAGTGGTGGCGGTCGTCAAACTCAATGCGGCGTTGACAGGGCTTCACTCGACGGACGATGACTTCGTCGAGACTGTGCAGACGACGTTCATGGACGAGTGGGACGCCGGCGAAGAGTTCGGGTTGCGAACGCCACCGCTGTCACGGGTCCGGGACACCCTTCGTGACGATTTCGGGGAAGATGTTGAAAAGGACTTCATGACAATGCTGGAGTCGGTTGAGACCGTTCCCGGTGAGGAAGACGAACTCGACGAAGTTACAATCGCGTTGTTGGTCGCAGCGAACAACGAGATGCTGCTCTATGATATCAGTAAATGGGGTGAAGATACTGGTGTGGCGAGCAAGGCAACATTCTCGCGGACAAAAACACAACTTGAGGATCGCGGCCTGCTCGACACGGAGAAAGTGCCGATTGATGTCGGTCGGCCGCGCCTTCGGTTGGTCTTAGCGCCCGATAATCTCGAAGATGTGGATATGCTTGCGGAACAGGTGACTGCATAGTTCGGGAGAGAAAAAGATACCTGAGACTGGGCCAGGGATGGTAAGTATCATTCTGCGGTGTGAGTTATAGAAGAATGAGAGTAAGGAGAGACATCGGGAAAATTAAGCTACGTAATCAGGTTATTAACCAAATAAAGGAATGCATAGAAAGAGGTGTACTGAGGTCGGAGCACTTCTGACAGATGGGACACGAAACCGTCGCTAATCCACCGGTATCGAAGGCTCTGGATTGGGCTGGCTTCCCAGGAGTGAACGACCTTCGATGAGTCCGGGGGCATCGGCGTCGAAGGAAAACTGTTCGGCCTGTGTGCGGTGCTGTACCATCTCGGGCAGCGTCGTAGGCCACAGATGAGGTTGTACTCAGGGATTTTACGATTGTTTTAGGAAGGAACAAAATACACCAAGACCCGACAAATAGCACTACCTCGCATCGAGAAACTAGCCCGAGAGTTAATTTGTCTCTAGAATGGATTGTGTCCATGGCCACGTTCGAAGTAGCCTTGCCTGACCGTATCGAGAGTGATATTGATCGCCTTGTCGAACAAGGTGATTTTCTGAATCGAGAACAAGCGATCGAAGAGCTTCTCACATTGGGGTTATCGGCCCAGGAAACTGGCGATGAATCCGAAGCGGAGTTGGATGAAGATCTGTTTACAGATGCTGTTGATGAGCAACAGGATCCGGCCGATCAATACAACGATCCGCTCTAATCTTCCTCTCGAAACGAGGAGCCAAGACTGCCTTCCACCTCGAGTTTAATGAGACAATCGAGGTTTTCTGGTCAATTATTTCGACTAGTCCGTCTCGACCAATCTGTCGGGCAACACCCGACACAACCTGCCGATTCTTCGTTCTGTTTTCTGACCTGAATATCCAGTTTCAGTCACTTATATTGAATTTAGTTATGGCTATATTTGCGGGAGGGAAAACGGATGAGGCACATCAAACCAATAGCGGTGCTTCTCGCATTCATTATGGTTAGGGAGTGGATATCGTACCAGTGGCGGCAATCTCGCATCAACCGGCGAGTTCGTAAGTGAGTCAACACCAGGGCGCCGGGCAAGTGAACGTCAACCATCAATCGCACAATTATGGTGGTGTGCAGGTGTCCATTCAGAAGAACTCAAATCGCCAGATAGCCGTGTCGAGTGCCGGAAATTATAACCATCAATCGAGTGGTGGCGGCAATCAAGTTGGTCATAGATAGGGGATGAAGACGGCGATCTCATTTTCTGCACTACTGATTCAGCGCATAGCAGATGTTGAAGTCCGGGTTCGTTCCGGATGCTCGCCACTGCATTTCGAGCAGTCGCGTAGCAAGCCGCTCAGCGTCAATCTTCTCGTCACGCATCTCCCCCAAGATGGTTGCAAGCTCACCTGGAGGGTATCGAACAGAGGCTTTCACGGTGCATAGAAGATCCCTCACTAGGATACGCCGTAAACAGTTGACAGCCAAACCGTAAGTGAATACATATAGTGTTAGTATAATCTACTAACCTATGTGAATACCGGTACCAAGCAAATACGAACGAATCGGGAAAGTCGAAACCGGTGGCGGAGTTAGTGAGGTTCCGCAAGGACGTCTGCCGCCCACACCTCAGGGCGGGTAGGGGCAAGTCCCATTGTAAGCATTGCATTAGGAACAGCGAGATGGTACCCGCATGAACTCAAATGGACCAGAGATGGTCCAGCCATCGTGATCGTCCTAATAAGCCGCAGACAACGGGACAACGGTACTCTATCCTTATTACCCCGCAGTCGCCACAATTGTACCTCTCAAGTGTTTGACGGCCTTGGAGCGCCGGTAACGCGCGAATTCCCCATCACAGCCTTCGCAAATCACCCACCATCGGCGATGTGAACCGCTCGCAGTGCCAGATTGTGTCGAGGGCGTCAGTCCAAGGCTTGAACGGCTCATTGTGATCCGCTTCGCCGAACTCGTGGCACTGCCACATATGAAATGACTTATGACGCATAGTCCCGCCAAACTGCTTCCCGTCCAAAGATCGTAGGCCGCCTACATGAGTGCAATCGGGAAGCATGACAAGGTCACATTTTGTGATGCCCGACTCTCGCTAAGTGCAGTGTGAGTCCTCCTAAACAATTGCTTTCACTCATAAATTTAAAGTAATCTATCAGGGAGGTCATTGGGAATGAATGATTGGGAAACTAAGTTCTCGGCTTATCCAGGTTGTTCAAGGACTTTCGCAATGGTAACGATCGCATCAAATTCCGTTGGTGTTCCCTGAATGTTGATTTCTCCTTCATCACGATCGTACTCAATAGAGTCAATTTCGGCTGCTTTCGGAAGATGCACCTGGCGAAGCGTGAGTTCAATCCGATCATACTCTTCGTCGGGAATATTTCCGTCAGGAGCGTTGCTTTCAAGATTTGCAACATAGTCAACGACTTCATTTACTGATACAGTTCCGCTGTGTTGATCAAGATAATACAGTGCGTATCGTCGTCGCTTCTTACTAAAAAGGTCAAAGACTGTGTCTAGCGTCGCCATGATTCCTACCACTGCCTAGTCAATCACCGATGATATTGCTTAGGGATTCGGCTACCCTCTTGGAGGAAACGCTTTGTTCCCATTGTGTTAAAAATATTTTATTATATGTGTAGCTAGTATATTTGGACTAGATGAAACGGCCATATTAATCCGGGACGGGTAACGAGAAGAGTTTTATTACCTATGCAGATCCCAGCAAGTCGCTTCGACTGACCCACCCCTGTCATTCGTGGTCCCGACGGTCGCCGCATATTGACCAAGCACCCGCTGATATCTCGGGCGTATCGTCGATCGCTGTATTCTCCTTTCCTAAAGCATTCACTGGTCGGTGATATTCCAGACCATTAATCGGCGTCTCTTGGCTAAAAAAGCTGAAGTGATGGTTCGTTCGGCAGTTCCTTTCGTCCCGTCTTCACGCATGGTCAACATGGGAAGCCATTCAGGCCGTCGCAGTCGCAATCTTCGGGTTCGGCATCGTTGTCGTCCTCAGACGGGAAGGTCTTGAGCGTCCCGTCGTCGATGGAGACAGATTCTGGTGGTTTGCAGGATCTCGTGGTTTTCGTTGGTGACTTCAACGAGTCCAGGTTTACTACCTCATTTTTTCTAAGCGGGTATGAACACACCTAATTTTGAGTGAAGAACCACTGGTGGGAACTGCCAATTGCTACCAACAACGCGGAAATTCCGACGACCATCCGGTGTCAATCTCCCAGACAGTTCGGACAGACATTCTCCTCGAGATAGATTGTGAGGACTGATCTGCCACAGCTAGCACACTCCTCGACGAGTTCGGTGTCTGTATCTTCGGAGTGCTGGTCTTTCATCATGTATCAGTCCCCTGATCCGGTTTCTTCGACGAGGGTAAGATACTGCTGGAGACGCGGTGATTCGTAGTAGCGCACGATTTCATCGTGCTTGCCATACTCGATGATATCGTAGTCGACGAGCCTCGGAAGGTGCTTGTGGACAAGCGCAACCCGTGCTTGTTCAGGAGACGTGATCGCGTCGACTTCCTCGTGAACGTATTCGACCAACGTTTCGAATGCAGCTGTGTGCGTCTCCTCATCGATGAAAAACTGCACAGCAGCACGTCGAGTGGGATTCGCGAGCAGTTCGCAGACAGTACTAACCGTGTGGTCTGACGCCGATTGGTGATCGGTTGTTGGTGGGTGAGTCATGGGTCTGGGGTTGTGAGGGTGTCCGTGACACCAGTGTCTTTGTCCTCCAAGCCCGCAGAGAGCGAACGGAAACTACTTTGGAGTGTAACGATGCCCATTCAGCTATATGATTATAATCACAACGCTCTCATTAGGTCCTAGGGCTGTCCAAACAGGGTGGTTAAAACCACTGAAAGATAGAACCAGGCTAACTAGGCGAAGTATCTCGTGATGACCCGAGAAGCGCGTGTTCAAGAACGGCCTCATTGCCACGCCGAATCAAATCCGAGAGAGACTGCTGACTAATGCCGAACTCATCCGCTAATTCCGAGAGCGTAATTTGTCGGGGAGTCTGGAAGTATCCGTGCTGGAGTGCAAGCAGAAGCGCATCTCGCTGTTTTTCTGTCAGAACACTCTCTACAAGGTTGTCGCCAGCTTCACTGAGTGTGTGCATCTGCCCGAGTGTATACGGAATTTCGTTTTCGCGACAGTGATTATGGAACGTGGTGAGATCATCCTGAGAGGGAAAGAGGACTTCGAACTCCCAGGCGTGAGAATCGTAGCCATAGGCACTCCGGATGATCGTTTCGGCTGTTGTGAACCCTTCGAAAAAGCCGCCGTCTGGAATATCCCAATTCAAGAGATACAAGCGTCGATCCCCGAGTTCCTCAATCTCGCTGAATTCGCGGACATGGTCGTTAGCGCGGACGCGCTGTTCGAACGCATCTAAATCGTCATTCCACGCGAAAAACAAGGGAATCGCATTCGACCCAACGGGAACGATTCGCTCGAATTCGATTTCGATCTCCGAGTCAGCTGTAAGTAAGCGGCCAAGCGCGAAGTCTGTGGCTGGGAGCGAGAACTCAACGAGGGTTGCCATTAGCTTATAAACAAACTATCTGGTGTCTCTTAGGTCTCTTGGCGGGGAACACCGAGCAACTTTCGTATATGATTGGTTCACGGCTACCGGAGACACTTCACTGCTGCTTCTAATGGTATCTGTTATGGTGACCTACCAACCACTTCATCATTGCACTTGTCAGTCGTGATTGAATAGCCTTCCCTGGCAATGAACGACCAGACAGCTCGCTCCCGTTGACTGTTGATCAGGATAAAATCGACCAGCGATCGTAATGAATCGAGTCGGGACGCCAGAAGTAGCAGAAACAGGTTCCAACGAAGATGTGGCCTCTGAGTGAAACCTATCGGTGTTTTAGCGACTCTCACCGTCAATTGGCGCGAGTTCAACCGTCCGATCAGCGTGGACGGTAACCTGATAGCCACAGTATTCGAACATCACTTTTCCGTGTCGTTCGGATTCTCTGTGAAGTGGAGCAAACAGCGTCTCAAGTGCATCTGGATCAATAGCTTCGTATAATGGTGGGCACTTACTCGTCTCGGGACCGTCACGGGCAGCGATCGCGTCCTGAATCAACACCACTATTGATGGCGCTCTTACGGTCGACTGCTTGTCATTCAGTGAGTTGGTCGTTGTTTCTCCCATTTTTTATTCTTTCCCCGGAGTCCTCGTGACTAGTGGGGGTATCCCCATCATGAGCACTCCATCCAAAACTCTGGCCTGTAGTTATAAACATCCTCTGGCGAGAGATGAAGTGGCGACTTGACTATTCAACGCTCACACGCGCAGATAAAGCGATTCTCCGTTATCCAATGGAGCAGAGTTAGACCTCGTCTCGTTCTCACGTTTCGGTCACGGACAGACACTTTTCCAGTGTCGGGTGACCGCAGTACCGGATGGTTTCGCTTTGAGTGTCATATTCGATCACCCTGGCATCGTCCAGTTTCGGGAGATGGTTATGCTGCAGCGCAACTCTCACAGCATCGTCCTGAGTGCATTGTATGCTCGTTTCGGTTTCTGATTCCTGCTTCAAAATGAAGGAGACAAGATCAGCTACTGTTGCGAGATCATCCTCAGTCTGTGAAAGATATGAGAGAAGATGGCGGCGATGCGAATGAGACAGGATATCGAAGATCGTGTCGAGGGAAAGCTCCGGGGATGACGAGCTATCGTTACGCTCGGACGTGTTCGTCGATTCGCGGTCGAGCTGTGTGGTTCTTGTCTGGGAATCTGAACGACCAGGTCGATCGCTGTCGTGTGGGTTCATGGGTACGTGTTTTTTGAGAACGCACGGGGAGTGTGCCCCGCGTACCGACAACGCGTATGAACCCGATCTGAGCACGTTGGGGATCATCGGCCCTTCATCATTGGGACACGGCTCGGACACACATTCTGTCTCGTGGTTCTTCAATACAATAGAAGAGTTGCTTTAATAAACTCACGGGTTGCGTTTGCAAGTATCCACTACGTATCTACCTTTCATAGAAACAGGGATTCGATATTAGCACTATTACTGCTAAAGCAGTAATTTGAGGCACTGAGGGCGGCATAACGGTTCTAAGGGGAGGTTACCTGATGCCCAGTCGCACGAAAATGCCGTATTGCACGCCGATTGACTTCATGCGACGAATGCTCGCGGGTGCTTATTCGCCACTGACAGTCAACGCAGGTGAGGAGCCGTTCAGTTGTCATACGCTCAGGTCCGAACTAGAAATGATTAATCAGCATGGTTGCTTTCCCAAGGGGTTCATTTCGACCCCCGTTTTGCTGGGTTTATCGGCACCCTGGCCGAGAACAATAGAATTTTCAACAAGACTGCCATGGCCTCGTCGAAGTCGTTCGGAAATCGCTTGGTATAAAACCCTGATCTCAGCAGCGAGATCTTCAGTTGTTGTCCGGCGTGGAATCTCATAATATTCCTGCTCATACGCGGCTCTCAGTGGCGTTTGTTGCTCATTTGAAAGTTCAAAGTGACTCTCTGAAACAGATGAGCAAGTACACAGTCACCTGCTGCCAATTGAAAGACAATCACAGCCACACACTCGTCAATGTCTGGCTGCAAGCACTGATCGGGCACACTAGTGATTCAGGTCAGTACCGCGTCAATACCGGATAATTTCGGTTGTCTCTCTAGGAATAGATTACTACTCATATATATCACGTTACGGCGATTCGGTGCGTATGTATCGATATGGTCGGGAAATCACACTCTATAGCGAATTCTTAAGACTATTCACACTCCTATATGAGCTATGACGGGGAACGAACCACCTCCCGACAAGAGGGAGACACATTCTAGTCGGACCGTCGAGGAGAGTGCCGCCGAACGCGATCTCGACATTGATGTCCCAGAGTCCATCCTCGAGTTGCAACCCGTCTTCGCGGCGATTGCACAGCCACGACGACGCTACCTCGTCTACACCCTCGCTGAAGAGACCGAATGGTCACTTGATGACCTCGCAACCAAACTGGCTGCCTGGGAAACTGATACTCCAGAGACGGATATCGCAACGCTCACGCGCCAGGAGATGTACACGTCGCTCTATCACACGCACGTCCCGAAACTCGTTGACCTGGACGTAATCGAGTTCGATGCTGACACCGAGACGATTACTCCTGGTCCATATGCAATCCAAGTACTGACAGTGTTAGAGGGCGTAGGCGGCAGTCTCGACAATCAGCAAGAAACGCATGCTCGCAGTGAGTTCGACCGAGAGGATACTCAGTAACTCATGGCTGGGCAAAGAGGTATCACTGCCTTGGGAATACCACAACTTCACGACACATTCACACGGAGAACGACAGATGACGTCAAGTAAGGACCACACCGATGATGGCACTGAACTTGCACAGGATGGAAACGGACCCGACGACCCCGACATGACCTTTGTGACACAGGCGCACTATGACCGCGAGAGCCATCGCGATCTCACCACCGAAATCATCTTCGCGATCGCGGACGCCGAAGATGTTGCGCCGATAGAGATCAAAGATCCACCCCTATACGAGTGTGTGGATATCGCCGCGATCGAAGACGGCTTCTTTGGCAAGGAAGTCAACGGTCACTCACGCGATAGCGAGGGCAGTGTTGCCTTCCGATATAATCAGTATCACGTTGAAGTTGCCAGTGATGGGTGGATTACGGTGTCCGAGCCCGCGGAGTATGAGGAGATATCAGGCTCTGAGTGATTGCATTTCGAAAAGGGTGAAGATCAGCTCTCACGTTGCTCCTCTGCCGTTTCCTCACTGAAATGGAAATGATTGAATGGCTGGATATGCCGCTCGCGTATGATCTCGGAACTCTCAATCGTGAGGCCTGCGTCGTGCAGCGTGTCCGTGATGCGTGTGATATCCTTTGTACTCGTCCCAACCACTTCCACGTAGATATTCCGTTTGCCGACAAGCATCTCGCGCACATCGACCACACCTTGCACAGCAAGTATTTTCTGGACAAATTCGGCTTGTTCGGTTGCTGGCGCGGTACACACGAACAGTACGCTTAGCGGAAGGTTGGCAGCTTCATAGTCAATATCGGGGTGATAGCCCTTGATGATACCGTCTTCTTCGAGTTGCGAAATCCGGTTCCGCACAGTGCTCGCGGAGACACCGACTGTTTCGGCAATCTCTTCGGTGGTTGTATTTCGTGCGTCTCGCTGGAGATGATACAAAATGCCCTGATCAACGTTGTCGAGTCCTCGGCTCATACGCAAGAATAGGTGGAGTAAGCGTAAGTAGTCTGTGAGAAACTGAGTGAACGCCACCAGCCCTCGTTCAAGTTATTCACTCACTTCCTCAAACAATTGCTAATCCGAAAAATGAGAGGTGCTTATCCATGTACAATGTGTTGGGATGCAGGAACCATGACGCTTAATGAGCAACTCTCAGTCCTCTCGAATCACCACCGACGACAACTCCTTGTCGCCTTAGCACAACGGACTCCCCACCCTGACCGACGAGCTCCGTCCCGAGGGTTAGCGACGGACGGTGGAACCCGAGATCAGACAATCGCAATGCAGCACGTCCATCTCCCCAAATTAGCAGATCACGGCTTCATCGACTGGGACCAAGACGCACAGCGCGTGACAAAGGGGCCGCAGTTCGACGAGATCGAACCATTGCTCACCGTGCTGAGTGAGAATCAAGATGTGCTTTCTGACCGTGGCGTCCCCGACTAATGTCGTATCCCACCCCAGTGCCATCGGTCGCCGGAAATTATCAACTGCCGAAATCAGACAACAAACCAGGCTTTCACCCTCCGCCTGCAGATGGGTCGTGTAAGTGCTCGCGGTCGCTATTGGACATAATTCGAACAGGAATCAATCAGCGCAGAGGTTCCATTGTTTTCAGTGTTCGGTTCATAGCCAGAGGTATATATGACTGGCACGTAGTCGCTCACGATAAAGAAGCAAGGACGCACTGTGTGTCTGTTTCCATTTGTGGTGGAAGCAAACCTCTCAGGCCTACTCTGGCTGTTTCACATGACGCGTGTGGGGCGCATCACACTGTTTTCACTTCTCTTTGGTACCATGACGAATCATACACCCCCCACCGATGAGCATCCTGATGAGTCGGACGATGACACCTACCAGACAGAGTTTGATCCGCTCACGGACAACGTCAGCGAAGAACTCATCAAAGCTGTCGCGACACTCAATGACGCCGATCCCACCGAGCTATAGTAGACATTAGAAGTAGTTGCTCACTGTTGGAAGAGATAGCTGGTCGAGAGCGGTATCAATCGCCGTGGT
>NZ_JBXGLH010000026.1:0-35125 GCF_056892285.1 Haladaptatus sp. HS23
AAGCATCAGCGATTCACGCTAGCTATACGCGCTTAGCCAGCATAAGGTGCGAAGTCGAGTAACTAGACAGTGCCGTCAAAGTTGAAGCTCTGTTGCCCTATCATCCACTGGTCTGACGTTTTGAGTCGTTAGGACTGTGACTGGATCGCACGGATGTGATATGCATCCGACCGCTCACTGAGTCGTTCGACCTCGAACCCATGGTCGCGAAGATACCCTTCAATTTCCTCAGTTGACGTTCCATACTCCGCGCTGAGATTGTGGTGGAGTTCCGCGTAGACGATACGAACGTCGGCAAGTCGTTCACCAAACCCCTCAAGTACTTGCAGTTCCGCACCTTCTACGTCGATTTTGAGGATGTCCGGTGCAGGATATCGACCCTCCTCGATTAGTGTCTCGCCTCGGAATACGTCTATTTCAAGTTCACCATCCTTGGAAAGCGCATGTTTTCCTTCGCCGTAGTTCTGGCTTTTCACCGCAAGCATGCCTGAGCAGTCCTCGTTCGAAAGCGCAAGTTCTGCAACTTGCCATCGATTCACTGGAACGTTCGCGGAAAGATTGAGGCGAAGTCGGGCTGCATTCGTCGGCATGGGTTCGAAAGAGACAACCAACCCGCTTTCGAGACGTTTCCCGACAAAACAGGTGTGTGTCCCAATGTTCGCTCCGATATCGTACACTACGTCCGATTCGCGGACGTCGTCTAACAGGGATTCGATGACATCCTGTTCGCCGACGAGCGACGTCACTCGAGAATATTCGGTTCGGGAGTCGGTCGCGAACTCGACCGTTATTCCCCCGATGGTCACAGAAACCGACCAGAGGTGGACTGCGAGAATAGCATGCCAGTAGAGTGTCGAAATCGTTGGTGCGATACCCACCTGTTTACAGAGATTCCACAGACGACTTTGGGCGGCCCATCGCTCCAGATCACCCATACTACACACCTCGAGAGTAGAGTTATAAATATATATCATCGATAATCGGCTTTGAAAGGTAGATAAATCGGCTTAGTAGACGCATAATAAAGCGTCGAACGGAATCTCCGTCAGATGCGCCGTTATATTTATTAGTAATATTAAAAATTTGAACTGTTTAGAATGCGTATTTTATTCCGGAGAATAGCAGCAACAGGCATAACAAACAATAGGTGAACAACCAGAATGTCCATCATTCAGTCAAATACCCGTCATCTGGTCGAGGGATCTCCGCAGCCAAATGGGATATACGGCCGGAAATGACATTCACAGAATCATCGAAGAATAGCCATTGCCGATAATACCATCCGTTTACCGAATTAGTCCAGCCTATCCCACGATCACCGAGGAAAGCACAAACAGCCTTTTCCCGCACCGTATCCGTTCATAGTGAGACTGTCGATCGTCGAGCCAGGATCAGCGATGCGTTTCGGACGTGGATAGGTAGGTGTAGGTTCCAATGGGTACAAACCGTTTCAGAGCCGCCTAAACACAATTTTCCTGATGTTATACTGTGTATAGTTAACCGTCGTTGACCTAATAGGTAATAGTAGAGCCAACCGTGACACGAGCGAGAGAAGAGGGCACGAGACGAAATCGGCGAGCAGTCCGATGCTGCCGTGGCACGGAGCGACCGCCAGCTGACCCAACGGAGGAGCACGAACGATGAACAAAGAGATATTTGGTGTCTTTGGTGACCGAGACGATTTCGAACACTTCCGTTCCGAGCGAGAGTTCGACGACATCGTAACGAGTGACGTCGGGACCGTCGGTATCCGGGATACGGGACTCGGGATTCCAGGCCGGAGCGCTTCGTACACCGGGAAACACGGATCGTGTATCATTTGGGGAGAGGCGTACCCGAACAAGCGAGGATGGTCCGAGCCTGCGCGGTGGCTGTTAGAGCAGTACGCGGAGAAGGGTACGGACGCGATCCGCTCGCTCAACGGGTCCTATCTGGCGTTCATCGAACACAACGAAGAGTCCATTATCCTCACCGACACAATCCGGTCGTGGGAGTGTTTCTACACCGACGATCCCGGCATTCGAGTGTTCGGGTCCGACGCAGCAGAAGTCGCAAAAACCATCGACAACCCGACAATGAATCGACAGTCCGTGGGAGAGTTCCTTCATATGGGCGTCGTCCTCGGCGACAAGACACTGTTTCACGAACTACATCGCGCACCGTTTGACGGCTACCTGACCGCAGAGGAGGCGAGTGAACTCGATCGGTTCATCTACGATGAACAGGAGATGGACTACGCAAGCGAACTCGCGGAACGGATGCAGCGCGCGATTCGACTTCGCTCGCGCCAGCCGGGCAAGAAAGGATTGTTGCTGTCGGCGGGGTACGATTCGCGGACACTGTTGTCCCAACTACCCGACCTCGACCACACGTACACGGTTGGAATGCCGAACGCACAGGAAGTAAAAGTCGCCCGTCGCTTGGCCAAACAGTACGGTGTGGACCACACGACGCTGGTGACGAACGATCGATACATTACGCCCGGAGAACAGAAAGTACGCGACACACAGGGAATCAAGGAGTCCATTCACATCCATCACGCCGGCTACAACAGCGAGATGGAAGTGGACACGATGTATCATGCCTTGCTGTTCGACACGCTGCTAAAGGGATTCGGCCACAAGCGGACCGAGGTGAAGCTGTTTGGAAAGAAGATACCGACGAAGAAGATGGAGGAGAATCCCGATCCGGTCGAGGCTTCGCTGGACAACTTCGGTTATCTCCCCAAGCGGAGCCAGAAGGTCGCGGAGAAGTATACCACTGACCCGGACGCCGCCGGGAAATTCGTTCGCCAAGCTATCGACGCGGAGTTCGATCGTTGTTGGAGCCGAACCGATTCCGTGCAGAACGCCCTATCGCTGTTCAGTATCCGCAATCAACCGACGATTCCGTCCCGGACACACCTTGCGGATAACTACCTCGAATCGTTCATTGCGGCCGACACGGAACTGCTGGAGTGGCACCTGCAGACACCGCCGGAGTACCGAAACACATCGACGTTCATCCGGGCGATTCGGCAGCTGGACGAGGACATGTTCCGTCACCGTCCCCCAGACCGCCCGTACACCTCGACGCTGCTGTCCGAAGTCGAGCAGTTCGCGCGGCGGAAACTTCCGCTTATTACGGAGTTCCAACCGGCGTGGCCCGACCGGCAAAAGGTGTACGACCGCTACAACTTGGACCAGCGATTGTTCCCAGAAAGCGAGACGATTCACGACCTTCCGTCGCGTCACAAGCTTCGTATCAACGATATGGTCGGGTGGGTCGCTCAGTGTTCGGAGAATATGGTCAATCCGATGGACGTTCTGTACATGCCGAACGAACCGAATACGAGTGGCAAAGCAGGGTCAAAGCGACGTGGAGCCGACGAGGTACCGTCGGAAAACTGATTAGCAGCCGTATAATAAAACCCGCTCCAACCGATTTTCAGTGCAATGCGTACGAATAGCCGCTGGTGGTTTCTCGACCTCGTGTTAGTGCTCATGCTAACCTTTGTCGGAGGAATCGTCGCATATGCAGAACTCGGCGGACGATTGCGTGTCGCCCTCGTACTTCCGCTCGTCGTGTTTCTCCCAGGATACGTGCTTATGTCGGCGCTGTTCCCGGAAGGTGGTGAGAACGAGGAACGGACGTTCGGCACGGGGAACGACGACGCCAAATACGCGGTCGGCGGCCCCGAACGAGTCGCGCTCTCCGCAGCGCTGAGCGTCGCCGTCGTTCCCATGGTAGCCGCACTCTCCAACTTCACCCCGTGGGGCGTTCGTGTACACCCAATTCTGTATGGAATCGTCGGGTTTACTCTGATATTCACACTGATAGCGTTCGTCCGACGAGTACGCGTCCCGGCCGAACGGCGATACTCACCCGGCGTTCCGAAAGTGTTGTTCAGTCCGCGTGGACGCTCGGACCAAGGCTTGACCGTGGCACTGAACGCTGGTATCGTCATCAGTGTCATCCTGCTCGCGTCAACCCTGGGTTTCGCGGTACTCAATCCGCCACAGGGAGAGGTGTTCACCGAATTCTACATGAACACAAACAAAGTGAACGGCCAGACGAACACGATGTACAACACGGACCTCGCCGAGGACGGCGTGACAGCCAACATTCACAACCACGAACGGAAACAAACGGACTACACGGTTGTTGCCGTCGTCGAGCGGGTCGAAGGTGGGAGCGTTACCGAGCGATCTCAGTTTGCCAAAGAGCAGGTCACGGTCGACGCAGGGGAGAAAAAACAGGTAAAACTCACCGGTGACCCAGCGTTCACCGGCGATAACGTCCGTGTCCGTCTGCTCCTCTACAAGGGGTCCGCCTCGGGAGAGCCATATAGAATGACGCGCGCCTGGGTCTCCTCGGGGAGCGCACCCACCAATCAAGGAAACTCAGTCGACGAAAATCAGGGATCCGACAGCGGCGGAGAGGCCGACAATGGTGGGGACAACGGCCAAGAGACGACACAACGACAGACGACCGAACAGCAGACAACGGAGCAACAACAGACAACACAACAACAGATGACGAGCCAACAAACGACCCAGCGCCAGACGACACAGCGTCGAACAACGACGTTCTCGCAACCAACATCGACCACTACCACGACGACGGTAGCAGGACCGACGTCGACGGGTACCACTACCACAACGACCACCGACGACGGCGGCTTCTTCTCGTGAAGTTCAGGGACGAGAGCTGAGCGCCGTCAGACGTGAATGGGTTTCTTTCTTGTCGACACCATCCGGTATTCATCACGGGAAGATTCTATCCCATGTTCGGTTTGAATACCCGTCGTACTACGGAGTGTCGCTGCTGTCGAACCAAGCAATGGCTAAAAAAGAGATAAGCCGAGTTATTGGTACTGAGAACAAACGCGATGGACGCCCTCTTCAAAGCTGATTTCGGGTTCCTAACCAGTCGCATTAAAGAACTTACTCACGTCAGCCATCGTGTCGTGGACATACACGTCCTCCTGGATCAGGTTTTCGACGTACACCGGTTCCACGTCGGTGCCGAGCTCTTCATTGATGTACTCAACGGCAGTGTTGAAGTCGTAACTCTCCCCCGTGCCGAGGTTATAGGCGCCAGTCAGTTCGTTCTCGGCCGCAAGTTCGAGACCGCTGACGATATCTGAGGCGTACATGAAGTCCCGCGTTTGACTGCCGTCACCGTAGATTTGCGGCGATTCCCCGTTCGCGATGTCGTCCGCGAACTGGGCAATGATGTTAGCAAACTCCCCTTTGTCTTCTTCCGCACCACTGTAGCCCTGATAAACTGAGAAAAATCGCATCCCGGCCATGTTCATATCGTAGTGGTGAGCAAAGTATTCGGCATAGCGTTCCCGGGCCAGTTTGGATGCTTCGTAGCCGTGTGTGCTTCTACGTCCATATCTTCGGGCGATGGCTCCGTTCGGCTACCGTAAATCGAGGAAATTGTCGCGTAGACAACGGTATCACAATCGTCCTCCCTCGCCTGTTCAACAGTGTTGACAAATCCCTCCACGTTTACTTGGACATCCTTCGTCGGATTCTCCTCGTGCATTGTGTAGGACGACAGCGCAGCGAGGTGGAAGACGACATCCACATCCGTCGGCAGGTCGTCTTCGAAAACGCTTCGTTGGTGAAACTCAACCGCCTCGGTGAGATTGTCCGCAGTCCCGAGATAGCCGTCATCGATGTCGATGACCTCGTTCTCCTCGGCGAGGTGGTTCGCGAGATTCGAGCCAATAAATCCGACACCCCCGGTAACAAGAATGCGTTGCCCTTGCATGGACAGTCATGCAAGAGGATGAGAAAAAAGGATTATCCTATCTTGCTCTATATCGTCCGGTTAGCACAAAGCATCACGTCGCCGTTATTGTAGAGGATGCTCTGGTTGGGACGGCAGATCTGTTGCTGTGACACCTGCTGGCGAACAGGGACGCTGGCAGTCGTTTGGTTTCCATCTACCTTCACGTGTTTCACGAGTAGGAACTTGGGTGTCCCCGTGGACTGATACCGTCGGTAGACGGTAATGGAATGGTTCGTCGGTCCGTCCCTGTTGTCAGCAGAGAGGTTAGCCGCCGAGGCGGGATACGACCCTGTTCTTGCAAATACCGTCTGATAGGGGTGGTCTGTATGGAGTACCTGATTCGACGAGATGTCCGACGAATCGGGTGAGCCGGTCATATCCGAGATGGTGTAAACCGCCGCAATCTCGGAGTTCGTGTACGTCAAGCGCGCCTGCTCGTCCTTGAAGACGGGACTGTCGATAGCGCCGTGACTGGACATTACCATCACACTTGGGTAGAGGAGCGCGACGATGAGCAGCGCGGCGACAACGACGTTCCGGTTGAGGTTGTGAACCAGATAACCGACACCGAGGGCGGCGAGAATAGCCATCGGTACGTAGAGGAACGCAAACCATCGCTGCGGAATGAAGTTACGAATACCGAACATTGGTAATCCGAGGGTGAACCCGGTCATCACGACGATCGCGAACAAGAGCGTAAATACCGAATGTGAGATGCGCTTTCGGCGCAAGACATACAGACAGCCGATGACCGTCAAGCCGAAGAGGATGAGGTATCCCATTACATCGACGTACGACGCTACTTTCTGCATAAGCGTCGGGGCAGGAAGGGAGATATATTGGGAGTTGTTGCTCGCGAGGTTCAGCAGGCCCGCACTCGACACCAGCGTCTGTTCGAGATACAACAACACGGTTTTGAGGAACGAGTTCCCGTTGTAGGGGGTGAACGACCACATGAAGGTGATAAGCCCCACGTCGAACGCGAGCAGTCCCGCAAGGTTGACCGGTTCCAGTGTCCGGTAAACACCTGGCCGTCGGGCCGTCGTCTGGAAGAGCCCCAGTTTGAGAACGAACTGAGCGAGGAGACCCGAGAACAGGAAGATAAGCATGATGAACGTCGATACCTGGTGGGTCAGGATGATGGCAACCGAGAGGAACACGAGTAGGCCAAAGTCCCTTGCGTTGTACTCCAGTTGCATGATGCGGAGAAGCGCGTATATGATGGCGGCGAAGAACAACAGCCCGTGGCTCGTCGGAATAATATGGATACCCCACTCGATGAAGTAGTCACCGACGGAGTAGAGCATCGCCGCGAACACTGCCCAGCGCACCGGAACAAGGAGTTTCGTCGCTCCATAGACAAATAGAATCGTCATCGGAAATGCCACGCCGATAGAAAGGTACAGTGCGTTACGGAGCGACACGTCGTACAACATCGCCGCGGACGCGACAAGCAGGTGGAATAATGGTGCCGCAATGTGTTTGTTCCCGTTCATCGCAGAGAGGGAGTGCTGTTCGAGTACACCCCCAGCCAACTGGGTCATGTGCGTCCAGATATCGATTCCAACATATGACGGCGTGGTGTACACCGCCATGAATCGGATGACAAACGCGAGAGCGAGAATCTGTGTTAGCAGAAGCGACGGAAGAAGGTCCTCTTCATCCACGAATAGGATTTGGAGGATAATGAGCGTCCCCGTTGCACCCGAAAGCAGATGAAACAGCAGAGAGCGCTGACCCGTGTACAACGCGATGGCGACCATGGCGGTCATCATCACAAAACAGATGCTCGGCAGGGCTTGGGCAACTATCCGTGAAAGGGACGGATAGGCGTGCATCGTATCGCGGTCGTTGCGAACCGCGAGCAGATAGAGTCCGCACCCCAGTCCGAGGACGATAGGTATTGTCGTGATGTACACTTGCGAGGCGAAAAATCGCAGTGGAAACAGCCCGAGAGCGATAATAAGGCCGATAATCGCAGCATCAACGTCGAACCGTCGCTGTCGTAGCCAGCTCTCCATTCTCCCGGACATTAGTACCTCCGTTCGTCGAATCGTGGGTCTATCATCATAGTTAAACCTCCGCGCCTGACCGCTCCGTCCGACCGTGTGCGTTCTGGGAACGACCCATGATTGCACGCAAAATGACGTCAGTCGTGTCTACCTTGTCGTCGAGCAGTCGCTCTCGCCGCTCTTGCCAGTCAGTGTCACCTTCAAGGATGGAGACTGCTTTTTCGAGCGCTCTCGCATGTCGGTCTTCCTGCTGGTAGTTGAACAGAAGTTCGTAGCGCTCGTCCAGTTCGTCCGTATACCCCATCGTGAGTGTGTTAACGTAGATGGCGGGCGTACCGAGAACGGCGCTCTCGGCGGCCATCGTTGCGCCCTCCCCGACAAACAAGTCAGCAAAGGCAAGCAGGTCGTGCATCCGATGCGGCGAAACAGTTGCTCGGCGCGGTTCGAGCGAAGAGGGAAGCGACCGTTCGGACGTGATGAGTACTTCCGAACCGGCGTCCTCCAATCGTTCCACCACGTCGCGTACGTCATCGAAGCCGCCTTGACCCACGTCGTGTGAGGCACCCCATTCGACAAGACGAAGGACGGTGAACGTCTCCTCCGGATCCAAGCCGAGGTCCTCGACCACTTCCGGATCTGGCGTAAAACGGTCGGGGTGAAGATACGCAAGTTCGTGGTAGCCGGGATACCGGACCTGTTTCGAACCGGCGTTTTGCGTATAGCAATCAGGAGTATAAATCGCATCCGCGAACGGGAAAGCGAGGTTCTGAATGAGTTTTGCGTGTTCCGTATCATAGAAGATAGCACTTCTCGCCCCCGTGACTTTCGCCACGTGTGCAGCCGCGACACCACCGATCGCCATAATCACGTCGGGTTTTAGCTGAATAGCGCGTCGGAGCAGACGTGCCTCGTAGATTGCCTGTATCCGTGCTAGTTCGGACAGTCCCGAGGCGGTACCAGCTAGCACTTCGTGGCTGATGTCGTACCGCCGGAGCAGTTCGACCGCCATCTCCTTTTCGCGGGCGAAGACCTGCACATCGTGGCCATCTGCCTCTAATTCCGCGATCGCGTTGCGGAAGAAGTGGACGTGTGCCGGGTGCTGAATGGTGACGAATACTCTCATGTGTTTTCCCTCCTGTCGAGGAGAATTCCGACGAGGATACCGATCACACCGATGACGAACGACGTAAGCGATTTTTGGGCATCGCCGCTTTTCGTCCCGATGAGGGTCGACCCAAGGGCTCGGAATCCGAGTGCGATACCCGCCAACCCACTTACGACGCCGAAGATGTACGCGATCCCAAGTGGATGGGTTCGGTAACGCGAGCCGAGCCGCCAGAAGAAGTTCTTGAGAAGCATGAACGACACTTTGGGAATGTAGTCGCCATACTGAATACTGCTCTCCTCGTCGCCGTACGTCGCGGGCATGTCCACGTCTGCGACGCGCATGCCAGCCACGTTCAGTTTAACGAGGATGTCGTTGCAGTAGCCGTAGTACTCGTACAACTCTTCGAGGTCGATGGCTTCGAGCGCCGACAGGGAAATCGCGGTGTAGCCGTTCTGCGGGTCAGTCACGTCCCAGTAACCGCTGGCAATGCGCGTCAGTCCCGTCAGCATCCAATTGCCGAGCAGACGAAATCGTGGCATCTCGTGACGAAGATCCGAGTTCGAAAGACGGTCGCCCTTCGTGTAGTCCCCATCGCCCGCCACGATGGGGTCAAGGAAACGAGTCATTATGCTAGGGTCCATCTGACCGTCTGCGTCGATGGTGACAGTTATGTCCGTCCCGTCCTCACGAGCGGCGAGATAGCCCGTTTTGATAGCCGCACCAGCACCTCTGTTCACTTCATGCTGGATAGCGACGACGTCACTATCGGTGTTGTCACTTTCACCAGCACGAGGCGCACGCTCTATCGCCGCATGCGCTCGGATTTCATCCCACGTACCGTCGGTCGAGGCGTCGTCTACGACATAGATGCGGTCTACGAAGTCGGGAAGCGAATCGAGGACGTCGCCGACGAACCCTTCTTCGTTGTACGCGGGCACGACGACGCCTATCGTGTGCCCTTCGTACATCTATACCCTCCGGTACGAGAATCCAGCGTCGGTGACTTTCTCGGCGTCGAACGCGCCAGTCACATCGACGAAGGATGGGTTGTCGTTCATCTCGGCCGTCAGTTCCTCTAAGTCGAGGTCGTAGAATTCGCGATGGGGTGTCGCGAGAATGATGCCGTCGAACCCTTCTACGGAGAACTCGTCGTCCTCCTGCATCGCAACGCCGAACTCCTCGACCATGAGTTCATTATCCCCGTGTGGATCGTAGCCGACAGTTTCGATGTCGAACTCGTGGAGTTGGCGGATAATACCGTCCACCTTTGACGTGCGGATGTCTGCCACGTCCGGTTTGTACGTGACCCCAAGGATGAGAACGCGACTGTCGCGGAGCGGCTTGCCGGACCGGTTCAGCTCCTTTATCATCATGTTCGAGATGTGAGTGGGCATAGCCTCATTCACGTCACGACTTTGTTGGATGAGCGTCGGAGTGAATCCGGCCTTCTTAGACCGGTGGATGAAAAAGTACGGGTCGACGGGGATACAATGTCCGCCGACAAGTCCCGGTCGATAGTCGTGAAAGTTCCACTTCGTACCCGACGCTTCGAGTACTGCACGCGTGTCAATATCCATATCCATGCTGTCGAAGGCCATCGCCAATTCGTTCACGAGGGCGATGTTCAGGTCACGCTGGATGTTCTCTACGGCCTTGCTTGCCTCTGCAACCTCCATGGAAGCAGCCTTGTGAACGCCCGCGTCGATGACCGTCGAATACAATTCGGCGATGTCGTCGCGTACGTCGTCGTTCATTCCACCGACTACTTTCACCACGTCACGAAGGCCGTGTTCTGGGTCACCCGGCGTTGCACGTTCCGGAGAGTAACCCACGAAGAAGTCCTCGCCGCAGGTCAATCCGGACGATTCCTCGATTGCAGGGAGGAGGACCTCACGCGTCGCACCCGGGAAGACCGTCGATTCGAGGATGACAGTGGTATTGGGGGACATGTACTCACCGATGGTACGTCCAGCCGCCACTACGAAGTCGAGATTCGGTTGATCGTTTTCGTCTACCGGCGTCGGAACGGCGATCATCACGTAATCCGCACGGGTGATCTTCTCGGGGTCGTTCGTGTAGGTGATCTTACTCTCGGTAACCGCATCGTCACCGAGGTCACCCGTTGTGTCAGTGCCGCCACGAAGGGTTTCGACTTTTCCGTCGTCGATGTCGAAGCCAACAACGTTGTAACCCTCTTGGTCGAATCCGACCGCCAACGGGAGTCCGACATAGCCGAGACCGACGACGCAAATCGTCGCTTCCCGGCTATCTATTACGTCACTCTGGTCACTTCCGGGATGGTCCCGTTGGCCGTCTATATCTCCTATCGTCGAGTTCATGGGTGATGGTCCTCCATTCAGTTGAGCTCCGTTACCGTCCGCACCGAAGACAGGTATCGAAGGAAAAAGGTAGTAGATTTCCTTCGAGTTCTTCGGTCAGACATATTCCTCGTTAGAATCCATTAGACCATGTAGCCTTTATTATACACTGACTAAGAGCCTCGTACCGCAAAAATGCCGTTTTCCGAGTCGAAATTGATGAGAGACAGTAACATAGGTCAGCCAACCTGTCCAGAACAAGTAGTATGATTAACCGATCACTTACAGATAATGGACCACAGATATGGATAGAACAGATTAAAATTAGCTAACAAGAAAACAGTGGTTTCGGGAGGGACACAAATCACTGTGGTATGAAAATACATGCAGGAAAAACCAAGAGAAGGAATCAAGGTGAACTCGATGAAACAGTTTGAAAGATAATAAGGCGGGAACGAACTGTTCGAAAACTGGCTGCAACTTCCGGGAGTAGCTTCCCCGTTTATTATCCCCCCAACGAACCCACCATGTATGAGCACAACGACACAACAGGCCAAAGAACAATTTCCTTCGATAGACACGCCCACGTCTCTGGAGTTAAATGAGGATCAAATCTATCACCTCCTCCAGAACGAGCGGCGTCGTCATGTACTTCGATACCTCTACGAGACAGAGGGAAAGGTCTCGATGCGCGACATCGCAGAGCAGGTCGCAGCGTGGGAAAACGAGACGAGCGTGCAAGCGATCACGTCCAGTGAGCGCCAGCGTGTGTACATTCCACTGTATCAATCTCATCTCCCGAAACTCGACGAGAAGGGAATCATCGAGTACGACCAGAGCCGCGGGACGGTTAAAAAGATGGATGCAGCGGACGTATTGTACGAATACCTCAAACCGGAGACGTGCGATGATGACGTCGAGGAGGAGGAAGAGGAGGGGAACACACACACATCGACCCGATGGGAACGGTACTATCTCGGCGTATCCGGTCTCGGTGCGACTCTTCTCGCTGGATCGACACTTGGCGTTTCACCCTTCGCGTTGCTCCCGCATGGATCGGTCGGGGTTGCGATTCTTGGGATGTTCTGTTCACTCACACTTAGACAACGATTCGCGTAACGACTAGTAAATCGGTGGAAAGAGAAGAAAAGTTTCAGTATTGGTTTGCTACTAATACAAATCGTATTCTCATTTTCATACATCTCTGTTTTCAAGATTTCAAGAGGTGCAAACGATTTCAGTCGTAACCTACTAGTAAGACAGGCTAAATACAACAGATAGACTCAATAGAAATCCGAACACACAAGAAAAATACTCAGCGCGAAAATACCAAACATAGAACTGTTCACCGGACGAAACTAGAAGCAAAAACAACACCAATATGATAAACCGGCATCTAGCGATATTCTCGATCTGTTTGCTTCTCTTTGCCACCGTCGCCCCCGCCGGTGGAGCACCGACGGGTAATCAACTTGTTATTCAGAGCGTCACATACACTGGACCAGGAGTCGCAAAATCAGGACCGAATATGACCTATCTCTGGGACTCTGAGCCTCGCAATCAGAGTGTAACAGTGTACACAGGCAATCGATCTGGACGCTACCAAGTCTGTACAAAGCTCCGTGGACCCAACAACAACACGACGAGTAGCGCTGCGTGTCGCGACGTCCAGTTCAGCACTAGTACCGTACAGCAGATCAATTTCACCTCTGGAGGCATTTCATCGAACGTCAGCGGGCGTCACACAGCCGTCGTTACCGTCAAAACCGGTGGGAAAATTATCGCAAAACAAACCGCTCCCGTCTACCCCATGGCAAAGACAGGCGACGATGACAACGATGGGTTAACAAATAAAAAGGAGATCAAGATCGGAGCCAATGTATCGAGCAAGGATTCCGACAAAGACGGACTTGAAGACGGTGAAGAGGTGAACAACTACGGGACGAACGCAACAGATTCGGATACGGACGGTGACGGCCTTCGTGACGATCAAGAGATAAGCATCGGGTCGAACCCGACTCGCAAGGATACGGACGCAGATGGGCTAAACGACAGACGTGAGTACGAACTCGGTACAAACGCCAGTCGAGCAGATACGGACGACGACGGGGTGACCGACGTTGCGGAGTTGGATGGCGGAACTAAACCCACCAACCCGGATACTGATGGCGACGGGCTAAACGACAGCGCGGAGGGCGCACTGGTTACGGATCCCACTAAATCGGACACGGATGGCGATGGACTGGACGACGGAGAAGAGCAAACGCTCGGTACCGATCCGTCAAAAGTCGACACTGATAGCGACGGATTAGAGGACGGAAAAGAGGTGAAAATCGGGACGGATCCACTGGAAAGAGACACCGATGGCGATGGGTTGAGCGACGGGTTCGAACATGGGTTCGGAACAAACCCGAACAGTCGCGTTCTCACGGGAGGACTGTATCTCGTTTTCCTTAGCCTTCTTGTCGGAACCGCGTTACTGATACAGCGAAACGGGATCGAATGGCTCCCGATGAGGTCCGATGACGAGACGAGGACTGGACTCGAACCAGATCTCAAACCGTCGACACAGAATGAGACGATGACGACGGATGCGGACCGCGTACTGAAACTCCTACGAGAAAACGGTGGTCGGCTCCCACAAGGAGAGATTATCGAACGGACCGGCTGGTCGAAATCGAAGGTCAGCCGTCTCCTATCCAAGATGGAAGACAGAAAACAGATCAGTAAAATCAACATTGGACGGAAAAACATCGTCATCCTCTACGGGCAAGAACCAGGGAATACGAACGATTTGTCCAAAAAACAAGAATAGAAGCGGTTGAAGCTGCCACGTGTTCATGGGAGTAGCCGTGCAGGCTGGCGAATTTAATTCAGATATAGTACATTCGAACTGGGTGAGATTCGAGATGGATGCCGATATATTTGTTTTACACCCCTGCTAAGATTCCCTCTTAATCAGTCTATAGTAATAGGGATAGAGTGAAATGTGGAAGGTAAGAGCCAGTCGTCACCAGTGGTTGGGGCGGCAGGACTATAGGACACACCCATGAACTACCCTGACACACTAGACGGACGTGCGGCAGTTCGTTCCGGCCTGGTCCACGATACGGGAGGACGTACCGGTCCGGAGCGACAGTACGAGCAGCCCGTAGGACGAACGGAGGAGACGTAGGATGTGCGGAATCATCGCTCGCATCGGAGAAGGAGATGCGATAACGAAACTCGTGACGGGGCTCGAAAACCTCGAATACCGAGGCTACGATTCTGCCGGTGTCGCTGTCCAGAACGGGTCCGGGATTTCCGTGTACAAGCGCTCGGGACAGATCTCCGACCTGAAAGACAGTATCGTTGGAAGTGTTCCGAAGGGTAACGTCGGTATCGGCCATACCCGCTGGAGTACGCATGGCCCGCCGACAGATGCGAACGCTCACCCACACACCAGCGAGACGGAAAACATCGCCGTCGTCCACAACGGTATCATTGAGAACTACACCGAACTGAAAGAGTGGCTTGAGGACAATGGCCACGAGTTCACGAGCGATACCGACACGGAAGTCATCCCCCATCTTTTCGAATACTATCTCGATGACTCTCCGAGTATCGAAGACGCGTTCCGCAAGACCATCAACGACCTCGAAGGAAGCTATGCGGTGGCTGCACTCGTCGACGGTGTCCACGCTATCTACGCAGCCCGGCAGGGGTCGCCGCTCATTCTCGGGCTAGACAACAACGAGTACTACCTCGCCAGCGACGTCCCCGCGTTCCTCGACCACACGGACAGGGTCGTGTACTTCGAAGACGGTGACATCGCCGTCCTCGAACCGAACGGCGTGACGATGACCGACCTCGAAGGCAACATGGTCACTCGCGACGTGGAACGGATCGATTGGGACCCCGAGGACGCCGGAAAAGGCGGGTACGAGCATTACATGCTCAAAGAGATCAACACCCAGCCCAACGCGCTCACCAACACCATCGAAGGGCGAGTGGAGGACGGCACGGTCACCCTCGAGGACTTCCCGAAAGGGTCGTTCGAGGACGTCGACGACGTGCAGTTCGTCGCCTGCGGAACCTCGTACCACGCGGCGCTGTACGGGCAACAGCTCCTCAACCAGACAGGAATGCGGGCACAGGCGTTCCGTGCCAGCGAGTACGTCGATTCGGCTACCGGTTCCATCACGGAAAACACGCTGGTCATCGCCGTCACACAGAGCGGAGAAACGGCGGACACCCTCGGCGCACTCCGTGCAGCGAAAGAGCGGGGCGCACGAACCGTCACGGTGACGAACGTGATGGGTTCGACCGCGTCACGGGAGGCCGACGATGCGCTCTTCATCCGCGCCGGCCCCGAAATCGGCGTGGCAGCCACGAAGACGTTCTCCTCGCAAGCGGTCATGCTCTCGCTCCTCTCGCTCCGCCTCGCGGAGGACATCGAGACGGCAGCGGCACCGGAGGACAAGACGGAACTGCTCGAGGACTTGGAGAAGCTTCCCGAACACGTTCAGCAGGTCCTCGACACCACGGCCGCCAAACGGATAGCTAGCCGGTACACCGGGAGCGATGCGTTCTTCTTCATCGGTCGTGGGCTGAACAACGCCGTCGCCAAGGAGGGCGCGCTGAAGTTCAAGGAGATCACCTACGAACACGCGGAAGGCTTTGCCTCCGGCGAACTGAAACACGGCCCGCTCGCGCTCGTGAGTCCGGACACGCCCGTGTTCGCGCTGTTCAACGGCGACAAGGACAAGAAAACACTCCAGAACGCCAAAGAGGCACAGGCGCGCGGTGCGCCGATCGTCTCGGTCGCAAACGCGGACCACGCTGCCGAGAAGATATCCGACGCGTTCCTCGAAATCCCCGAGACACATCCCATGTGGTCGGGACTGCTGGCGAACGTCCAGTTGCAGTTAGTGTCCTACTACGCGGCGAAGAACTTGGGTCGGCCGATAGACAAGCCACGAAACTTGGCAAAGAGCGTTACAGTCGAATAAACCGCGGAATAGACGACGGTAGTGTCATGGAGTGCGTCCCGTTTTTCTTCGGGGGGACTGGGTTCGAAGTCGGTGGGCGTGAAGGAGTGCGAGCGTCGCAAACGCGAAAACAGTCGCAAGCGCGACGTAGATGACGAACGCGCTGTCGAACATCCACGCGAACGTCGTCCCACCCGTGCTGAAAATGCCGAGCGAGAGATATCGAGTACTCCAATCGGAAGGGGGCATCGTTTCTCTGGATTCCCCGACCAACCATTATTATCCACCGAGTAAACGAGTATCGAAGGTGTCAAGGATGGTGATGGATTTGCGGGGATGAAAGAACAGGAGAAAGATATGTGAAAATGGCTGAAACAAACGATATCCGGCGAGCCGAAACTTATTACTACCAGTGCTAAGTAGTAAGAAATGTCCCAGCGTCGCCGTGGCAGACGTCTGTTGGGACAGCTGTCATCCATACCCTTCTGCGCTCCCGAATCGACAGCCTTGGCTCGGGAAACGGTCTAACGGTAGGTGACGAAATGGCGATGAGAAAAGTGGTCTCCGTGAGCCTCGCGTATGTACGTCACTCGTTCTCCAACCTATGACCGCCGACTTCACTCCTGCGCCGAAAACGGCCGAGAATCAGTCGGTGTACTCGGCAACGAAGGCGTCCGCTGTCTCGAACACGTTATCCGCGGCGTCCGGGTCCCGGGCCTCGGCGGCGATTCGAACCAGCGGTTCGGTTCCGCTGGCGCGGATGAGGAACCAGCCCTCGTCGAGCGACACGCGCACGCCGTCGATGGTCGTGGCGTCGTCGTAGCGGTCGGTGACGGCTTGCGAGAGGGACGCCATCAGTCCGATTTTGTTGTCCACGTGGACGTTCTTCCGGCGAATCGGATACTCGCCGACGTCGGCGGCGAGTTTCGACAGCGGCTCGTTCTCGGCGACGAGTTCGGCGAGGCGGCAGGCCGCGAGCGGGCCGTCAGGACACAGCGTCTGGTCGGCCCAAATCCACGCACCCGACTGCTCGCCGCCGAAGACGACGCCAGGTTCGGTTGCACGCTCCGCAACGTACACGTCGCCGACCTGCGTTCGTGCCACGTCCGCACCCTGTTCTGCCAACACGTCCTCCACGATGAGGCTGGTATCGACCGGCGTCGCAATGGTTTCGCCTGCGGCGGCGTGCTGGCGGGCGAAGAGCGTGAGAAGGACGTCGCCGGAGAGAAAATCGCCGTTTTCGTCCACGGCCATCATGCGGTCCGCGTCGCCGTCGTGGGCGATTCCCAGGTCGGCACCGATAGCGGTCACGTGGTCACAGAGCGACTGACAGTTCTCGGCGGTGGGTTCGCTGGGACGGGCGGGAAAGCGGCCGTCCGGTTGTGCGTTTAGCGTCTCCACGTCGCACCCGAGTTCGTAAAGTGCGTCGGCGGTGACCGCACCCGCCCCGTTACCGATATCCACCACGACGGAGAGGTCGGCAGGGGAAACGGCCTCGGCGAGAGTTTCGACGTGTTTGTCGTGTGCACCGCTCCAGTGTGTCTCCTCGCCGGTCGCGTCCCAGTCCGCGAGGCCGAACGCTTCGTCCTCGATGACGCGGGTTATCTCCTCGCGCTGGTCGGCGTCGAACGCCTGCCCGGAGGGGTTCCAGAGTTTGATACCGTTGTCCGTTGGCGGGTTGTGCGATGCGGTGACGGAAACACCCGCGTCGGCGTCCTTCCATTCGACGCTTCGGGCGACGGTCGGCGTCGAGGCGAGACCGATGTTGACGACGTCCGCGCCACACTCGCGAAGACCGGCCGAGAGAGCGTCCCCGAGGAATCGACCGCTGTCTCGGGGGTCGCGCCCGATGACGACGCGCTCCGCGCCGGTCGAGGCGAGCGCCCGACCGACGGACAGTGCGAGGTCTCCGGTAACGACATCACCGACAGGGCCACGAATTCCGCTGGTTCCGAACATTGATTCGTACGACAGTCGGAACGGGCAAAAGGGTTCCCTTCGTTGAGGACCGTTCAGCGGAGAGCGCCCGTGAGATGGACGTTTGCACCGAGTTAGTGGACGATTTATCGTCATCGAATTGCGGGTAGAGTCGGGCAGGTAGTGAGAGAGTATATCACGCATGAGATTCAATAGTCTATCGAAGCGGACGAGGGAAGATGTACACCGAGATACTCGTGCCGACGGACGGGAGTGCTGGGGCGACCAGCGCACTGAAACACGCGTTTCATCTGGCGGAGAAGTTCGACACCGGACTCCACGTCGTGTACGTTTTCAACACGACCAATAGCCCGCTCGCGCTCGACAACGTACTCACGGACGTACACAACCCGCCGGGGGAATCCATCGTCGAAGAAGCGGTACGCGAGGGAGAGGAACGCGGCCTTTCCATCGAAGGCCACGTACTGAAGGGCGTCCCGTACGAAACCATCGTCGAGTACGCAGCCGAAAACGACATCGGCCTCATCGTGATGGCGACCCACGGTCGAAGCGGCCTCAAACGAGGGGTCGTCGGAAGCGTCACCGAAAGCGTCGTTCGTCGGTCGGAAATCCCCGTTCTGACGGTTCGTATCCGGGACAATATCGACAACACGACTTCTTGAAGTACGGTCTTCGAATCAAAAACGACTGGCGACAGGACCGTGAACTCGGAATTCAGTCCATTCGTGGCAATATGGTGGTGAAAGCACTAACGTTATATTTGAGTGTGCGAAACTACAAATTAGATGAATCGAATTCAGGAGGCGGCAACTCCATGGGTGGAGTAGCGAACGACTGGAAGGAAACCGCTATCGGCGGGGAGCGGGTGATTCGATGAAATACTCGCTTCGCGAAGTTCTCTCGTATCTCGGACCGGGATTCATCATCAGCGTCGCGTATATGGACCCGGGGAACTGGGCGACGAACATCTCCGGCGGTGCGAAGTTCGGGCCGGCGCTGCTCTGGGTCATCGTCCTCGCGAGTTTCATGGCGATGGGAATCCAGATAGTCGCGGCGAAACTCGGCATCGCGACGGGAAAGGGCGTCGCTCAACTCTGTCGGGAGCGGTTTTCTCGGCGCACCGTCATCGTACTCTGGGCCGCCGCGGAACTCGCCATGATAGCGACGGACATGGCGGAGATCATCGGGGCAGCCATCGGGTTCAGCCTCATCTTCTCGCTTCCGCTTTGGGCGGGTGCGATTCTCGCCGGAGCCAGTTCGTTCGCGCTCCTCGGCGTCAGAACCGCGCATAAACGCGGATTTCGATGGGTCGAACTGGTCATTATGTCCTTCGTCGGAATCATCGCGCTCGCGTTCGTCTTCGAGATGGTTCTCGCAAAGCCGACAACCCAACAGATAGCGGATGGTCTCGTGCCGGGCATTCCGAACTCGAACGCACTCTACATCGCCATCGGGATACTCGGGGCCACCGTGATGCCTCACAGCGTCTATCTCCACCCGTACATCGTGCAGGACCGTCGGAGTCGACTCATCGAGGACGAGGGGGACACCGAGGAGGTCCACCGGCGACACTACATCCTGGAGAGCGTTGACACCGTCATCGCGCTGTTTGGAGCCATGTTCGTGAACGCGGCGATGCTCATCGTCGCGGCAGCGGCGCTTCAGGGGACGGGTATCGAGACGCTCAATGAAGCCTACATCACGCTCACTGGCGTGTTCGGTGCGAACTCGAGTTTGGCGTTCGGCATCGCGCTCATCGCCGCCGGTCTCTCCTCGTCGCTCGTGGCGACGATGGCCGGACAGACGGTAATGGACGGCTTCCTCGACCTCAACATCAACGTCTGGATTCGTCGGTCGGTGACGCTCGCGCCGAGTCTGGCTATCGTGATAGCCGGGTTCGACCCGACGTCCGTTCTCGTGGCCTCACAGGTCGCACTGAGTTTCGAACTCCCGTTCGTCCTCATTCCGCTGGTCTGGTTCACGCGTGAGGAGGGCATCATGGGGTCGTTCCGTAACTCCTCGCGGACGACAGGCGTTCTCGGCATCGTCATCGCGCTCATCATCGTCCTCAATATCTGGCTCCTCTACTCGACCCTGCTCGGCTGAGACGAGCGCCGGATTTAGTCGAGACAATCCAAAATACGTTCGGTGGCTGCTCGGGCGGGAATTTACACGGGCTGTGGCCCGTCTTCCGGTATCTCGGTCGGTTCCATCGGTTCCTGAACGCGGAATATCATCGCGCCCTCGTTCTCGTAGACGAGTTTGTACCGGTCGGAGCCGACCAAGTGTTCGCGCATCCACGGCTTCTGGTATTCATCAATCCCACGGACGGTATAGTGACCTTTGGGGACGTATACATACTCCGGGTCAACGTCGTTCGAAATCATCTTCTTGGTCAGACACGTTTTATCTGGACAGCGTGACATTCGCTTGTACAAGTCGAGTTGGTGGCGATAGCGGTCATGGCCTTCCCACTCGACACCCCACGGCCCGACAAGCATGACACGGTCGGTCATGAGCGGGAACCACTCAGCGCTGTCGCCAAGAACAACGAACTCAGAGTTCGAGGTTGTACTCTGTTGAACCCACTCCATTGCGGCCATATCGTCGTCATCCACGAACGAGGGCTGTGTCGTGCTCCCAAGATGGGAGTGGAGACCACTTCCGGCGAACGAGATGCCGACACTCGTAACGAGGATGGTGAGGACAATGACGATGGCGAGCGGCACAGAGCGGGAGTAGCGTGTTTTTTTCGTCAACTGTTGAACCCGTGGGATGATGACTTCGAAGACGAGTACTGCGACCATTATCGCACCGGCGGGGAACTGGAATCGAACTTTTCCAAGCATGTAGGCGCCGGCTAGCAGCCACAGCGGGAGGAAGAACCGACGTTTTGCAACGAGATAGACCGCACCCACGAATGATCCGATGTAAAACACGCTGGGCCAAGTCAGATCCAACGGATAGATGAATTGTTTGAGCAAACGGTGAGTACCACCAGCGATACCGGTATGGGTCCCTGAAGCAGCGGTAAAGATGCTGGTACCGTGAATGGCGATAATTTGGAGCCACCACGGCGAGGAAATCGCGAGTCCGCCAGCGACTACAGCTGCACCGCACAGCAAGCCGCGCAGCGTTCTACTGAAGCAGGCAAACATCACGAGGTACGTCGTTCCGAAGAATACCGTGTAGACCGGGTGAGTGAGGATCGTCAATCCGAACAGAATGGACGAAGCGAGGACCCACTTCCACTCTCCGGTTTTGAACATCCGAATACCAGTGTATGCACCAGTTATGACGAATAGGAAAGCGGGGGCGCGGACGACGCCACCCGCCGAAAGATGCCACTGGAGGACCGGCGGCGTCACGGCGAGGACGAGTGTAGCGAACCCGGCCTGCGGCGTCGAGTCAACGACCTCGTGAGCAAGGTAGTAGAACGGAATGAGGTACAAAATTGTTACGAGTCCGGGGAGGAACCGGCTGAACGTAATGGGATCGACACCGGTCAAGTCCATGAGTATCGCCGAGACGTAGTACATGAGCGGGGGATAACCGAACGGAACCCCGTCCTTGGTGTACAGCGGAATTCGAGCGGGAAGACCGTAGCCGTGGGCACTGATTTCACTGGCGATTTTGAGATACAGCCCGGCACCGTACGCCGGGTACGGGTGCATCAGAAGATAGGTGAGATACACTAATACTCCGGTTCCTATCGCCGCTGCGAGCCACGCACGCTCGTCGCTCGCTAACTCGATGATCTTCGATACGACATCCCATCTTTGTTGTTCATTGACACCATGTGACATCAGACTTCACTCCACCTTCGATAGTTAACTGACGGGGTAGCCAGGAATCGTCCCTCGATACCGTTCGGTTCGTGCCATGCAGGTACCCCGCGGGATGGATACCCGTTCGTGTGCCGGGCGGGGACGAGCGGCGTTGCTCGTACTGAAGGGCAGCCGACTATACTTTCTTTCTGGCCGCCGTGCGTACAATTCACATGCGTACCGCTCTCACATCCGACCCCTTCGAGAGGGGAATGCGGAACCGGAGCGGTATCCGTGGTGAGCAGCACGGAGGTACGATACGACGTTTGGGAGGGCATCTTTTTCATAGCGTATACGTGGATACTTTTTATTATCGCGTGGCTAAGCCGTTCAAGCACTGTTTGAACAGTAAATAAACGATATAGTACTATCCTACCGTGAAACGGGAGCCATGGAACGATAATAGATGAAACACATATGGGGGAATACAGCACAGCATAGTTAATTTTTGTGGCACAAGTGGTATCATGGAAGATGTTCTCAAAGCTCATTCACCAGAGAAAGGAAAGAAAGACGTTAAGTTATAAATAATAAAAGGGTAACCCCAACTCTCTGTAGACAACAATACCCATATCACTCGTTTCAGCCACAATTCCCCCAGTCTCGTCCCACCGATGACCCTCTCGTCTTCCAAGCGGGACGGTGTCCACGGCGTGACGAAGACCTCCCCCTACAATGTCACCAAACAAGGAAACTAATCGACACACTGCAGAAACCACCCCGAAGACGCGACGACGTGAAATGCTTGCCGCCCTCGGGATAACGCTCGGTAGCGGCTGTATCGAGGAAGCACGGTCGTTGGTTAGCCGCGATAGCCCGTCACAGATATCATTCTCGATAAAAACACTCCCCGCAGACGCGAACCCGCAAGCGATTCGCATCGCACAGTTCCTCGCGAGACAACTCCGTGCGGTCGGTATCGACGCAGAAGTCGTCCCGATGGGACGCGTCGAGTTGTGGCGGGACATCCTCCTCAACCAGTCGTTCGACTGCTACGTCGGACAACATCCCGGTATCGACGACCCCGACGAACTCAGGACGCTGCTCCATTCTCGGTTCGACGCCGAAACCGGCTGGCAGAACCCGTTTGGCTACGCAAACCTCCGCGTCGACGACCTTCTCACGGCCCAACGAAAGCGGAGCGGGGAAAAGCGGACGAAAACGCTTCAGAAGCTACAGCGGGCGATAGCGCGCGACCAACCCTTTTCCGTCGTCGCGTTTCCCGACGAGATTCGAGCGACGCGAACGGACAGTTTCGGCGGTTGGGCAGGATACGAGACGGTTCACTCACTCTTCGGGTATCTCTCGGTACGCGCGAACGACGACGGAGAACCACTCCGAATGACGATACAGGATTTGGCACCGACGATGAACCTCAACCCGCTCGCGGTCGAGTTCCGGAGCGACGAAACGATAGTCGACTTGCTGTACGATCCCTTGGGACGTCGAATAGACGGCGAGGTTCGTCCGTGGCTTGCTCAGTCGTGGGAGTGGCTCTCGGCTACGGACACGCCCACCGCTACGGTTCACCTCCGAGACGAGTTGTGGTGGCACGACGGCAAACCACTCACGGCAGAAGACGTCGTATTCACCTACAAATTCCTCGGAGATACCTCGCTCGGGTCGCTCGAAAGTCCGGTTCCAGCACCGCGGTTCCGTGACTCGATTTCGGTGGTAAAGTCGGCAAAAGCTGTCGACGACCGAACCGTTCGAATCGAGTTCGAACGCGCCAATCGAGACGTCGCGACGAAAGCGTTTTCCACGCCCGTACTGCCGAAGCACGTCTGGAAATCGAAACACGAACAGGCGGAAATTGCCGGGTTCGGTGGCGACTCGACCACGACCGAGGCGCTCGTTTGGAGTAACATGGAAGCGATCGGAAGCGGACCGTTCCAGTTTAGCGATGCGAAAGCGAAGACGTGGCTAACGTTCAAGCGGTTCGACCACCACTTCCTTCAACATCTCGAGGCAGGGTCGGGAAAACTGGATGTGAACGACGATTCGACCTCAGACCCCGAGTACATACGACAGTACGCGGACGGCCCCGCGTTCGAGGAGTTACAATTCCGCGTCGTGCCCTCGGGAGGGGCGGCAGCAAAACTCGTGCTGAACGACGAGGCTGATGGGACCGCAACGGGAGTCACGGCGAGTCAAGTGCGCAATATCGGACGTTCGGAGAGCGTCCAGTTACACGTCGATGCGTCGCCATCGATGTATCACGTCGGTTTCAACGTTCGAAAGGCACCGTTCAGCAACGTTCGATTCCGACGAGCGGTCGCTCGGTTGCTCGATAAAAGTTACCTCGTCGATGACGTGTTCGACCAGTATGCCGAACCGGCGGCGAGTCCGTTGGCGCAACACGACTCGTGCGCACCGAAACTTCGATGGAACGGAACCGATCCGGAGTTACCCTTCCCCGGCGAAGGCGGAACTCTCGACGTCGGAAAGGCGAAACAGGCGTTCAGAGATGCGGGGTATCGATACACCAACAGCGGGAACCTACTACAACGATGAACGGTCGAATCGGGAGTCAGACAAGTGGACGACGGGGAATCGCGGTTCAGATGGATGAGCAATGGAGACGTAAAAAACAGGGAGTACCCGAGAACTGGTCGTCGATGGATATCCATCACGAGGTGAATAGCGCGTGAGCTTGGCCGAAATCACCGGGTTCGTGCTCGTCGGTGAGCTGCTGATGCTCGGCGCGGCCGCGACGTTCGTCATTGGACCGACGGGCCTCAACCGTGCGCGTCGCCAGTTCCGCGATCGACTTCGAGATGTGTACCCGCACCTCGGTCTTCTGCTCGTCGTTCTCGGGGTGAACAAGGTCGCCCGCGAGTACGGGCCCGAACTATCGTGGCTCATCGGTTGGAACATCACCAGTCGGATTCACGGTCTCGAAGGCAACTTCGTGGGGACGGTACAGTCGGTCGCACGACCGGAGATCACGATGTACTTCTCGTTTATGTATATTTACGGCTACGTGTTCCTCCTCGTGTTCCCGTTCATCGCATATTTCGCACTGGCGGACGAAAGACCGGTGAAAAAAGCCGCAGTCGCGTTCGCAGTAAATTACAGTCTCGGGTTAGTGTGCTATATCCTGTTCATCTCCTACGGGCCACGAAACTTGATACCCGACGTAGTTCATCCACTGCTGTACTCAACGTATCCCGAGTCCCAGATATTGACCGGGCAAGTGAACGCGAACACGAACGTCTTCCCATCCCTCCACACGTCGCTTTCGGTTAGTTCCGCGCTCCTCGCGTTTCAGACACGGGACTCGTATCCCCGCTGGGCCGTCATTGCCATCCCCATGGCGGCAAGTATCATCGTCGCCACGATGTATCTCGGAATTCACTGGGCGACCGATGTCTGTGCAGGCAGTGTCCTCGGCGTCGGGAGCGTTCTCATCGCGGATCGGTACGTTTCGGACGAGTCGCACACAGGACACACAGGGGAGGAATAGAGCCAGAACGGACAGCGAGAAATAAAGAGGAAAAAATGGGAGGATAGCAGGGGAAAAGGAGGCCGTCACGTGATCGAGGCTTATCGCTCATTTCGGGAGGGTTGACATTTACTCAAAAATAAGACGTATAGTGAAACGTATGGTGTGTTTTATTCAGTGTCAAATGGTAGCATAGCACTAGGAGACACACACACCACGTTTCCAGTGAAATGGGGAAAGGTGAGGTGGGGGTGCAGATGAAATGGGGGTATTGGGGGATATTTTCAGTCGTTAAAGACGGTGTTTTGACACTTAAGTGAATTTCTCGTTTTTTATGGGGAAAATAACCGGAGATGGGGAGATGTCGTGGTTAGCGTGAAGACACCGCATTTCCAGTGAAAATGGAGGATTTTGAAATTCGGTGTTAGAAACGAAAGGACGCGGTACATCGGTGAATAGAACCGGAAGAGGATGAAAATTACACTGGAAACATGGTCTCCTTCAGGCGGCCAAAGGTCGAGCGACGGTCGAAGGGAACGGGAGCCAGACGGAGTCGAACCGCGAGTACGGAAGGGTGTCACAGAAAGCCGACAACTACGAACGATCGATCGGTGGGTTTCACTGGAAACGAGGTGTCCACCCCCGCGCTGTAACACACCTCATTTCCGGTGAATTACCGCGCTTTCGTTCTTCTCGTGCCAGAATTCATCCTGCTTCCCTGTTCCGTTGTCCACGGTCGATCAATATCTCGTGGAGTTTTGATTTCGTGTTTCACTGGAAACGTGGTGTGAAGACGATCCACAAAACCACACCACGAACAAAATAAACCGCAAGATAGGAAACGATTCACGAAAGAGAACACAGCAACACTCGAACGGGAACCACACCGGCTTACTCGAAACGGTTGAAACACACACCACGTTTCCAGTGAAAGGGGACCACGAAAGTAACCTACCTCGGTTTCTGGTGTAGCAATCCGTGATATATCACGGATTATATGATTGTGATTAACTTAATGGACTTTAGGCTTTGTTCATACATATATTTTTCTATTCTATTCGGATTCCGGGTAGATTTCTTACACTAGTTAGCGGCAACGGTTTCCTGATAATCCACCAACCTACCCACCTTCTTGCCCCATTTCACTGGAAACGTGGTGTGTGTCTCCAATCATCCTCCCAACAAAAACGGATGTTCCATCGCGATAGTATCTCGCGCGCGGTTAGCCAAACGACTATCAGCGGGTCTACCTCTCGTGGAGCGATCGGTATCAGAGCGAGTATCTGGGTGACATAGAGGAACTCTCCTTTCGGGTTACTGTTCGGTCGTTTCACGCCCGGAACAGTAAAGGGATTTCACTGGAAACGTGGTGTCCATGAGCGACGCCGACTCGGACGAACTCTTCTCTCGGGAGGATCTCATCTTCGCCAAGAAAGAGCTCCTCGAAATCAACCATCTTCCAACCCACGGTCGGATCGTGGGTCGTGATGACGAGATCTCTGCTCTCGCGAACGCGCTGAATCCCGCACTGTTCAACCAATCTCCAAGCAACGTCCTCCTGTACGGGAAAACAGGAACTGGAAAGTCACTTTGTGCAAAACACGTCTCTCGCCGCCTCGTCGACGAAGCCGACGAGGAAGGTGTCACCGTCGGAGTCGCTTACGTGGACTGTGCACAGGATAGCACCGAAACGCAGGCGGTCCAGACGATTGCGAGTACGACAAACACATCGGAGACGAACATCTCGATTCCTGACAAGGGTATCTCTACTTCCACGTACTACAAGCGTCTCTGGAAAATCCTCGACGCGTCGTACGATGTCGTCGTCATCATTCTCGACGAGATCGACAAGTTGGAAAACGACGACATCCTGATGCAACTCTCTCGCGCGGGAGAGGCAGGAAAGCTTCGACACTGTAAGCTTGGCGTCATTGGCATCAGCAACAAGATCAAGTATAAGGATCGGATGGACGAGCGAGTCAAATCGAGTCTTTGTGAACGTGAATTCGTCTTTCCACCATACGACGCCAATCAGCTTCGAGCCATTATGGACGCTCGTAGCGACGCGTTCAAGCAGGGTGTTCTGGAACCCGGAACGATTCCTCTTGCCGCCGCACAAGCCGCACAGGAACACGGGGACGCCCGCAAGGCGATTGACATCCTCCGATATGCTGGTGAACTTGCTCAGGCTGAGAATGCGGAGCGAGTCCGGGAAGAGTATGTAAAAAAGGCTCGCGAACGAGCCGAAAATGACCGGTTTCGCGAACTCATTCGTGGTGCGACACCGCACTCGAAATATGCGCTACAAGCGCTCGCGATCCTTTCGTTGGATAACCCCGACGCGGACGCTTTTCGCACGAGTCTGGTATACGAAGTGTACGAACAGGTCTGTCGGCAGATGGATAGTGACCCCCTTTCGACCCGCCGCGTTCGGGATTTGCTTCGTGAGCAGGCATTCCTCGACGTTATCGAACAAGCCCGTCAGAGCGGAGGAAGTGCGGAAGGGAGCTACACCGAGCATCGACTTCTCGAAGATCCAAAGGTCGTGAAAAAAGTACTCGTCACTGAGGAGTAGGTTCGGCACTGAATAACGGTCGCTCTTAACACCGAGACAACTCATTTTGGACAAAAAAGACAAATGGATTACCATGCTTTAAAGAATCGGGTATTCGAATCAGTACCAAATGGACCCACTTACAATCCGAGTCGAAAACGAACGTGCCGAGAAACTACGAAAAGAGGCCCGAAAGCGAGACATTTCGATAAGTAAGCTCGTCCGCGAGAAATTGACCGAAGCGGAATCCGAATCGGGGCCGAATCGGTCTGAATTTGATAGTAAAAATATGATTATTGACCAGATACGGGAAGAAAAGGAAGAACATCTCCGACGGGCTGAAAGGTTAGAAGGGAGGCTCGAAAGTAAACAAGAGCTAATCGATGAAAAAGACGAGCGGATCGAGGAACTCCATGCTGACAAGAAAACTTTGAACACCCGTCTCTCAGAAGCACAGAAAGCGCAGCGACACGCGAATGCTGCACGAGAACAAGCCGAACTTCAACCAATAGAATCCGCTGACAGCGACTCTGACGGTCTACTAGCACGGATTCTGGGTCGATGATTTCCTTTCAAACGAGCACAAATCCTCACGTTTAGGGCGAGAAGGCTGTCATCTGGTTTGAATTGGTTCGACCAAAACCAGCGGAAAAGTGGTGTGTGCTCTCTCCGTTACAGAATCACGAGAACGCAAATGAAATCCGATGTGTGCCTGATATCTGTCTATCCATGTTGTTGTGTCCCAAGGATTTACATCACCAGTGATCGTATTGAATCCGTCTATGATTTCGAATCGACGACCGTCTCTCACACCACTTGCGCAAGACGCACTCGATGCACTCGTGAGTGCCGTTCCAATCGGCGGGGAACTCACCTATGCGCACGCCTATGAAATTCTGGCACAGGAAGAAGATCTGAATCAGCCTGCTGCCGAGGATATTATTGAACAATTGTATCTGCGCGGCTATGTCTATGAAGTCGAGGGCAAGCTCCGGCTGACCGACTATTAATTGGTGATGAGTCCCAGAACCATTTTCCCAAAGTAGTTAGTTTTCCTATATGATGGTCTCTGATTCAGCACCAACCATCACCTATTCCGTTTCTTGGTTTAATTGATGCCCGTCCAATCACCGACGAAAAGACCGATCAAGAGGCAGAGTTCTTTGCTTTATTCCTTTCCACTCGTGACATTCTCCCCGCCGTATACGCGGGATTTCCTCGCTATCACAAAGATAATCTGTTTGATTATTGGTGTGTATCTCTCCTATCAACCAATCTCACGCTGTCGAGTTCGAATATACCGTTGTAATAGAGAGAGGTCGCGAACGTGATCTCCTCTATTTCGCAGAGATAGACATACTCTACTCTCGATTGACCGTTTGTTAGTATTGGCTACTAATATAGGCGAATTTCATTTCTTAGCAGTTGTCGATTCGGGCATCTTTATCCTCGATAGTTGTATGGTGATCCGTGATTTGTTTGTCTTTCTTGGCGACTTCTTGTTCGAGCTCGTCAACACGGTCGGTGAGCGACTGGATGTGCTTGGCAAGATCGCTGACCGAGGCATTTTCGAGAGTAGACACTCTGGAAGTAGTGGTGTTACTCATTGGCACGCACCTCCACTGGAACTGCGGTGTCCACTACTGGTGTCGAGAGCCGTGGCGGGTGGGCGATGGTAGTGGGTGTACCGATCCAATGGGTAGTCGTGTCAGTGAGGGAGTGCGTGTACTCGAGAACGGTCATGGCAGAATCGGGCTGACTACAACAGTGGAAGGTGGCTTGCTGAATGTCATCCTGTGCACTCGTGGTGATCGGTGGCCCCGTCAGAACAAGCTGAGGGGTATAACATGTCGGTGGTTCGCCTCTTTGACAGTGCAAATCGTCCGTTGGCAGTCGGTTGTCGTGATACGAACGCCATCACCGGACGAGAGATATTGAACGAGTGAGTCGGCATTACGTGGATTCAATGGTTTGGGAGCAAACCCATTCACGCCTGCCCACCTCCATTCGGATTCGTGATGCACTCGACAGGGGCATACGTGCACAACCACGCGTACGTCCCCGACGGAGTGCGTCTATACCGATCAAGTTTGGTGTCAGTGTGCTCGTATTCGTCGTAGTAGTGTACTGCACCCGGTACAGGTTATTCGATGGCGTGGCAACGTACAGAACGTGTTCCCCGGGCTCAGACCTACGATAGGAGAGTGTGGGCTCGGGATGTTCACACTGATAGACGATGCCCGTCAGCGTGCGTTTTCTGTGTGGATCGGGATGATGGCGCCAGACCCACATGGAAGCCCATTCAGGGTGTCAGAGGCAACCGCGCCACATGTGAGCCTTTGAGGGGTTCGGTAAATGCTTTGTGCTACTATTCGAAAATAAGACAATTAGAAATGCTACTAGCGATTGGACCACACTGTCTGCTTGCATTTATGCAATCCACAGAGCAGATATCAAAGTAAACTCGGTCTTGTGTATCGCCGTGAGAACACTGTCTGTGGTAACAACGAATCATCGTACGGCAACTATCTTCCGCTGTATTTTGTAGTATTATACCGTTTAAGTGGCTGTATGGCTGATTTGGTTGTCAAATCCGCAGTGAAAGAACAGCTCGAAGGACAAAATGTCGCAAGCGACTTCTACGATGCACTCGATGATGGAGTCGTATCAATTCTCGAAGACGCTTCTCGACGAGCCGAAGAAAACAATCGCAAAACCGCTCAACCACGCGATTTGTAGTGATCCATCACCCTTATTCTTTAACCTAGGTGGGTTTAAGCCCATTCACGAAGATCTCGCTCCCGACAGCATTGTCATTACTCAATATCCCGAGCGATAAGAACTGACGAGCACCACCCAAACGGAGCTTCACTTTCACTCTGTAGCCACGGAATATGAGTGAACCACCCGATACTTACACAACGAATGGATCATGATTCGATTAGAGAACCTACACCCAGATACACTGCTGGATCGGTCAGCAACTCGCGTGCTCATTTGCTTAGTGGGAATCGTGCTCGCACAAATGACGCTTCAGATAGCGCTCGCAACCGGTCTAGCTCGCTGGCCAGCGATGGGAGTAGGTGCTATGGTCGCGTTCCTCGCCGGTTTGTGTCTGGCCGAGTATGAAGCTTCACTCCTTTAGCGACACAGAATACCAAAGGGATGGTAATCGATTAAACTCTCTCAACTTATTAGCCAAGAAGGGGTAGTAAATACCGTACCTATAATCGAAAACAGACATCCGAAGCTAGCTAGAGAATCCACCAATGACTCTGCTGTTTCAGTAAAAGTAACGGGGAGGATGGCTTAGGGTGATGGCGCCAGATCCGGTGATGCCAAAACCTCTTCGTTAACTGATGTGTTCTGTAGTACTGAGATTCCCACCACTCAGAACCACCATCGTATTCTCTCTAGTCACATCGACCACCCCTGTCCGAAGCGCTGCAACCGGCGCTACCAAACAGATAACGCTCTGCACTATCCACTTCGTACGCTCAAGGATGTGGTCACCATCCGAAATCGACGTAACCCAAACACAGGGACGAAAGAGGCTTCGTACTACGAACTAACAGATATGGGTCGTATCGTCTTGACAGGCACTGTCTAGTTTAGCTCCTCCTCAACAGGTGTTCGATTGTCGAGCGATTGATGCGGTCTCTGATAGTTATAGTAATGTACAAACTGTTCAAGCCACCGCTGGACGCTCAGCCGACTGCCCACCCACGAGGTATGAAAGCGGTCAATCCGCTGTTTGAGCGTGTGAAACCACTTTTCGATCAGGTTTCGCTCGGTATAGTCAAGGTGACCGCTCAATCCAATTCGAAAGAGGGCAGTCCGATAGCCGTAGCCATCAACGAGAAACACAGCGTCTGAGAGATCGTGTTTCTCGGCCAAATCAGCTAGAAACGCAGCCGCTTGATCGGTCCCATGCCGATCAAACACCTTGACACCAAGCAGTAACTTTGTTTCTGTGTCTATTGCAGCGTACACCCAAGACCAAACGCCGTTGATTTTGACAGCGGTTTCGTCGACCGCGACCCGCGTCGGCTGCGCCGACGGCGGGTCGGAAACGCTGTCAGATATCCGATGAATCCATTGAAAGATCGCTTGATGCGACCGTTTTACGCCGAGGAGCGCAAGAATCGCTTTTGTTTCTCTGAGTGACCAACCGGTCGCGTGGAGCCGGACGGCGAACGCCCTGACGGGCGTCCCCAGAAATCGGAGATTTCTGGTGTGCGAACGAGACGCGAAGCGTCTCGTTAACGTCGCCGTCCGCTCACGCTCCCAACATTCAAGCGTTGCCGTCTCTAAACTCTTTTTGAGCAGGTTTGAGAGTAGCATCAATCACTAACTCTTCGACCTGCTCGTCCTTATCTAGACAGTGCCTCTTGACAGAAAGAGTCAGGAGGGAGTCAAAATCCGCGCTCGAAGATAAATACAGAAATTGACATTATTATCGATAATAGACAGAGTCGATCAATTTGTTTCGTAATAGCTATTCTGTGCATGGGCGATCCGGTTGAGTGTGTCGTCTACACCCTTTTTACATTCATTTGAACGCTTCTCTCGGCCCGAGCGTACTGCTTACCGATGCTCCATGCGCGTACACCCCGCAAATAGCCCGGGAGGAGGGTTGTATATAGAGGGTGTACTCCAAATGGTAACTTTCGTTAGGAGTTTCGCTGATCGAGGTGGTGATGGCAAAGTCTAAACTGGGGGATGAAGGCATGAAACGGCCATATCTGACTTAATAATAAATAAAAAATCGGACCCCTATTATTCACGCCTAATCGATAGACTGAACGAATTTGTACAGTTATTAAATCAGTTATTGAACGCCAATGTGAGGCATAATCGTTTGAGTATAAAACCTCTTTTTCTGTGGAATTCGTACGGTAAGTCTCCTGTAACGGGTATCTAGCGATATTTGATGGCATGCGATCTGATCACGTACGAAAATCCCGAAACGTCCGATTTGACCGTTAAAACCGGATATGTACCGTCGAATTCCGTTTTCGACCTTCGAGGTGCAGAATCATCCAATGACGTCTACACATCCACAGCAGATGAGTAACGACGATACGGGCCGTCTCGTACTTGAATTCGCCAGATGAGCTTTTCCAAAGGGGACCCTGTCGCTCCCGCGAGAGCGACCATTTTTGGTAATCGAAAACAGCAGTCTACACCCCCCATTGTCCGGTGAATTCGCGGAATATCGTTGGTTTGTATTCTGCCGTTTTCAGGACTTGTGACCCCCTGCGTGACGGAAACCATATAGCTGACTGGGGTGTGAGTTCGAATCCTCAATTGACGATCCTGCGTCGCAGAGGAACAGTACTGACGGCTGGGTTTTCGTCAAGAAACGTTCGCGCATAATTTCGGTGGGTGCCCCCCGGGTGGTTCTACTTCCGCTTAGAAGCCAAGGCGGAAGTGGACAGCACACTACCATTTCCAGTGAAAACCTCCATGAAAAGGTCTGTATACATCAAATACAGCCATTCTAAGGAGAATGAATTGCATATTGCTATATCAAACTCACACGCCTGAAAGATGAGACTAGAGTAGGTACAGAGGTCCCAGAATGCACGATTTGGGCAAACCATTCACTGCAAGCGCTTCAAACTGGATCTCAGACATCGATTTCAAGTACTATTCTAATTCTTCCCGAACTAGCGACCAGCCGGGTCAGCGCTGCCTGATTACCTGGCGTTCATCGGCTCAAAATCTGCTCTAGCCGATTCCTGTTTGCTTCAACAGTGTAAGGACCGTGTTTGCCGTTATAACAGGTGATCGCTTGTATTCGCCCGTCACTTCGACTTGCACAAGGAGATCAACTGCTCACCAAATCGAGTACAGCAGAGAACGGAATCAAGAGGAGACTTCCGATTCAGATGGTTATCTCGCCCTCGGTTGTGCGAATGTTCCCCCATCCATGCGCCATATATGCAATATTTTACAGTGCTTGGCCCGGAACAACGAGAGCCGCCCTCTCAAATAGAAACGGAGTGAGCAGTACAAAAGCCCACGCAGTGGCCTAAGTCCACCCATATGAGTGTTAACAACTTGCTTACTAGTCTTATTTTGTTCTATTCGAGATTTATGAATTGAAAATATCAGTCTTGACTTCTGGATTGCTAATTCGGCCAGAGATCAAGAGAAGATATCTATGCACAAAGACTCTGTCCGCATGACAGCGCTGAGGCTCGGATGAGACTCCATCCGAATTTTTATGTTGGCTACAAGGGCCACCTTGTGGATAACTATCGCTAGTATCTGTTACAGTTCTTCGATACGTCTTTTGCAGGAATTAGTCGGCGTGAGGAGCGACGGTTTCCGTTTCCTCGCTCATCATATTCGTCGTGAGCTCGTTCGCCAATTCGAGTACCGCGTCTCGGTGGTCGTTTTTCGAGTGGTGGATAGAAGTTGGCCGTGTATTCTGTTCGTCGTACCCCGTGTTGTTATATGTGGAATCGGTTCCTGCCTCAAACCGTGTTCGTACTTCTGAAAGCAGTCCGTGCAGGTGAATGAGCTCTTGTTTTTTCATCCCGAAGACAACTAACGACTGAACCCCTATAGTATTTCCTTGAGACATCCTCCCACACAACGACTCAGGGGGTATAACCGAGAGATTTCCGGTTCTGTTTTCATCACTTCATTAATATTTAAAATATCGATTAAATATTTTTCCGATATTAACAATGACCGGGTCGGAGTCCGTTTGCTGTCTCGATCCGCAGTCACCGAGTAGAAGATTATTAATGACCACAACAGTCAGAGTGACAGCGGACCGAACAATATCCCTCAGTCTGTTCATATGATACCAAGCCGATCGCTAATCGCTATGACGGGCTGCTACCATTTCATACGAAGCAATTTTTGAACTGTGCAAATGAATCCGGATATCTATAGTTATCCGAATTGATCGATTGCCGCTCTTTTTATGTCCGTCCCACGCCAATACATATGAGATGTTCGGACGAACAGAGCGGCTTTGGGTAGGGGTGGTGTTAGTCCTCATCGGCGCTATGCTTCTCTTCGCGAATTTCATTCTTGCCGTCGACACGCCGCTGGTGCTGCTTGTAGTCGGCGTACTATAGTAGCCGTTAGAAATTTCTGCCCGGATAACGTTGAGTGTTCTAATGGACCATCTTGACGATATTTCCGTC
>NZ_JBXGLH010000027.1:0-32819 GCF_056892285.1 Haladaptatus sp. HS23
ACACACTAGACCACTGTGTCCGTAAAGTATTTATCTAGAGATCTAGATCTCATAGTGAACACGATGATTGAACAAAAACCGAACTCGGATGAAAAAACCAACTCACACTGGTACCAGTACTACAAACACGACTCACCACAGAGTGATCGGTCTTGGAAATCCGCACTCACCAAGGCGTGTGAGGTTCTTTCCACTCAATCCGTTCGAAAGAGCGTGGGGACCATCGCCCTCTTGTCGGTGTTTTCAGTGCCGGTTGCAGCACAAGCGACCAACGAAGCAAGCGACGTGATGTGCTCGTCCGGACTCGGTCCTGTGATTACACTCGCGTTTGGGATGATCACACTTGGGATGATTCTGCTCTCGGCGTTCCGCGGTGCTATCGCCGTGAACAAAATGGGAAGTGCCCGGTCAGACAAGAAAAAAGAAGGTCGCGAGGCGCTCAAAGGTGCGATTATCACGTTCCTTGGCGCGTGGTTCTTCCCGCTGTTCGCGGTCGTCATCGACAAAGCCGGTGTGAGCACGCTGTCGTGCGTGAATTTCGCGAACATCATGTGAGCCACATGGCTCATCCTTTTGACTATGATACAGAATCGTAACACCAGGTGGCTGTCGGTGCTTTGTCTCGTCGCGGTAGTTGCACTACTCACTACTCCCGTCGCCGCACAACAAGTCGCAGCGAACAACTCGACAACATCCCAGCATCACTGGATCGGGGGCCCAGGAGCCGAGCAAACATCGCCCCCGGACAACGCGACGACGACAACGACGAATGGTACCAACTCTACGAGCGGCGGGAACAGTGGCACCGGTGGGAATGCTAGTGACGGTGGTGGCCTTCTCGATGGAATCGGTGGAGGACTTGTCCCATCGATTAACCCGGTCGACATGGCGAGAGGACAGCTCAAAGCGATCGCCGGAATCTTCCTCGGAATTGGGAAGGGAATCGCGAATATGGTCCGTGACAGCGTTGCAGCGATTCCTGCGCCAGGACAGCCCGATGACCCGAGTACGTGGATCAATCCTCAGAATGGGCTGTGGCCCGGTGTGTATACAGCTGCTCGGTGGACGTCCGGTCTTGGTGCAGTGGTTCTCATGGCCGGGTTCGGGATGTCCTTCTACCGATCGGATCCGTACGAAAAACGCCAAGCTTGGAAGCGTGTGGGCATTGCATTTTTGATGCTGGCGACGACGTGGATTATCCCGCCACTCATCCTCCACTTGGCGAACGAGACAGCGATGTCCATCGCACCTGGCGGTGCCGAGTTCATCCAGACGAACTCAAAGCTCGCGAAACTCGGTGTTGGGATCGGCTTCGGTGCCGCTCTCGGCATTCTCCAAACAGGGACGGTTGTCGTTGGGATTCTCGTCCTCGGGCTTGAGCGCGCGCTCATTTACTTGAGCGTGTTTCTATGGCCGCTTGCCTGGGCGTGTCGGTGCTTCTCCGGGTTCCTGAAGAGCATCGGTGACACGTTCGTCTACCTCTTTGGGGTCGTGATTGTCACGAAGCTCTTCCAATCGCTTGTCCTCCTGCTCCTCTCAAAGCTCCCGTGGACGTCATCAGCACTCGGTGCGCTGGAAACATTTGCACTCGTTGTCGGGGGACTCGGATTCGCGTTGCTCATCCTTCCAAAACAGATGCTCGCGCACGCGAATGATGCGGCGTCGGTCGCGCTCGGCACCTCCGCGTCGAACCAGCGGAAGGCGGGCAAATACGTCGACAAGGCCGGTGAGCGCGTCGGCCACGAAGTCCACGAGAAAGTCCAGGACTATCGCAGCGACGATTCGAGTTGGGAGCAGCCAAAGAACTCGACGTTTAGCGCTGGCTCGTCAGCGGACGATGAGACGGTGAACTACCACTCGGTCAATAACGCACTGAATGCCGATGGCGGTATCGACGCCCAAGCTGCCCGCGAAGAACAGGAACGCGCTGATTACGAACTGAACCGTGGTCGCGACATCCTCCAGCGATACGAGTAGTCAACTATGACAGATGAGACCACAACCGAACCGTTCGAGCTGACAGAAGACGGCGGATACCACCGGATCACCATCGGTCAAACCGGGATCGGAAAGTCCCGCTTAATGGCTGCGAATGTGGCCCGGTGGTATGCAGAACAGAACAACGACTAACCCCCGTTCCGGTTCACGCCGCTGTCCCAGTGCAAAGCTGGGAGACGGGCCTCAACAATGACAGAACATTCAGCGGAACGACGTCAGAACGAGTCCGCCGATGAGATTCTTCCAGACATGCGCCTTTCGGTACTTGGGACTGTGCTGTCTCTCGTAGGGGCCTTGCTCGTCGTCGTTCCTGTCCTCTCCGTGCTCCCGGTTTGTCCGCTTTCGATGACGAAAGAGACATCTCGGCTCTCAGGGTGCGCACTCGGAGGTACGTCTATCTTCACCTATTTCCGTCCAATGTTGGCCTCGGAGTGGTTTGTGGTTGGGATTTGTCTCGGTACCCTAGGCTTCGGTCTCAGGTTCAGCCGTTGAAGTAGATCTCACGAGAGGTTTACGACCCGTTTCGGTTCACGCCGCCATCCCAGTGCAAGGCTGGGAAACGGGCCTTACCCATGACAACCAACGAAGATGCGCCGAAAGACCCGACACAACTCATCCCGCCCTATGTCGACTCCAGTCTCGACTTTCACGGCTTCAACGTGAATGACATGCTCTACAGTGCCCCAGGTGCCGGCCTCATGGGCATTAGTGGCCTCGCTGCCCTGTTCGGCGCCCCATTTGTCCCCTCTGCAGTGGGCGTCGGTGTCGGCGCGCTGGGTGGACTTAGCGCCTTTGGACTCGCGATTTCTTCCGACGAGTACACCACGGGGCTGGACCGGATCAAAGCCCCACTCGCACAGCTGAAGGCCAGTCGTCGCCTCCCGAAAACGGGCGACGAAGCCGCAACCGTCCACGGTGTGAAGCGAATCCACGCCGATGGCACCGCCGAAATGGAGAATGGCCGTCTCGTCGCGATGGCTCGCATTTCGGGCCGAAATACGGCAATGCAGAAAGACAGCGAGGCGCGAGAAATGATCGGCCGGGTTCGAACTGAACTCGACCAGCACGTGAGCGATTTCAGTTTTCGCCTGTTCAGTTCCGCGCTAGAAATCGATCCACGTGATGTGACCGACAAGTACCGCGCGAAGCTCTATTCCTCGGAGTACGCCGGCGAGGAATGGAAACTGGCCCGGGAGCTATTGCGGAGCGTCATTCAGTGGACCGAGAACACCGATTTCCCACGCTTCGATGCCCGCGAATGGCAGCACTATCTCGTCGTCGAGGTTCGCCCGGACGAAGTTGCGGTGTCGGATATGACCGACGACGGCGAGATTTGCTCGCTTCTGTTCGGCGGCGACGATGAACAATGGGAGGCAAAGCGGCGGCGGATGCAGCGCGAAGTGAAAACCCGCCTGTCTCGCCTCTGCCGGGCGTTCGGAAGTACCGACGGGTGTGAGACGACCCACGTCGGCCCGGCAGAGCATGCACTCCTCCTCGGTCGGTATTGGAGTGGTACGGAACACTCCTTCGACACCGAGCGGGTGACGAAAGATATCGATGCCGCGGTATGGCCCCATAGCGCCGAGGACGGCGACAGCCCGCGCCCGGAAGCCGTGGATGCGACCGAGACTCCACGGACGGGCGTCGCAGACGTCGCGACGGTCGAAGCGACAACCGACGGCGGTACCGTCTCGCAATCAGTCGCAACGAGTACGCACGCGGATGAAGACGCCGACGAAGATACATCGTTCCTCGCGCAGGTTCGTGAAGGTTTACTCGCCCCGCTCACGGACGGCGACGACGGCGCCGGCCTGGTGCATGACCGCATTCAGGAACTCCTCGCGCCACAGACCTTCGACGCTCGCGATGGCTACGTTCGAACGGGCCAACAGTACTGTCGGACTTACTGGATTGCTGATTGGCCGGTCGAGCCCCGAGAGAAGTTCTTAGAGCAGATCTACACCATGCGAGGCGTGGATGTGGACGTCTGTTTGGACGTGCGCGAACGGGACAAGCGCATGACCGAGTTAGAATTGAAGGATACGATCGGGGAGATTGACGCGAACATCGACGAGCGCAAAGACGTGAGCGACGTCTCGGCGATTCTCGTCGAAGACGACCTGGATCCGTACGTGAAGATGTACAAGCTCCTCCACCACACACAAGCTCAACCGTGGGACTTGAGCGGGTACGTCACGGTTCGGGCTGGAACGCGCCAAGCGCTCGACAAAGCCGAGGAACGAATCGAGGAGGGGCTGGCAACAGAAGAAGATCTTACGCTGGACATCGCGAAGCATCGGGCGCTCGAAGACGACTGCGATACGGTTCGGGACACGCTCGAAAGCGCACCCGCTCACCTGACGGTACTGGCTCCGGAACAGCGCCAAGCCGAACTATTCGAGTCATGTTCGCCGAACGGGCGGGACAAATTCGCGGATGTCTCAACGCGCGAGCGCTATTCGCTCACCCTTTCGGGAACGATCGCCGCGGCCTTCCCACCGGTATCTGCCTACATCGACCAGGAAGACGGCGTCGAGCAGGGCCGGAACGTCCAGAACGGCAGCGAAATCATCAAAGACCAATTCTCGGTCGCGCCTGGCCATCGGCTAACGATCGGGAACTCCGGCAGCGGGAAATCCTACCACGTCGGCAAGCAAGCGACCCGCTGGTACCTTGCTGGCGAGGATCGCACGCTGATTCTGTGCGATACGATGGGCGAGTTCGGGAGTCTCATCGAACTCATGAACGGCCAGCATATCACTGTGGATGGCTCACAGACAATCAACCCACTCCACATCGAAGAGACACCGGAAGCGGCCCTTGAAGCGTCGGGGAATTTGGACCCGTATGATATGAAGTTCACCGAGGCGCGCAACTTCATCCTCGACATGATTGGGGACGAAGCCGGCGAGTTTGCCCCACTCGTTTCCGATGCCCTGAACGCCACCTACGAGGAGGCGGGTGTGTTGAAAGAGGACGTCACCACACACAAAGCCGAGAACAGTCCGACGATGGCCGACTTCCGGGAGACCGTCAACGACATGGGCGAGAATCCGGGCGAGTACGTCGATTCAGAACTCGAAAAGGCACAGATCAAAGAGAATGCGGGTCCGCTCCTTCGCCGCCTCAGTGGCTTCAAAAAGGGCGGCGAACATGACGCACTCGTCGGGGAATCAGAGGCCCACATTCGGCCGGGAGAAGTGTCGTATCTCGACCTGCAACAGATTCAGGGGCTTGGTGCGGCGGCGGACAAAGCGACGATGCTCCAGCTGATGCTCGGGCAAGTCTACCAAGCAGTGAAACGGGCACCGAGCAAGACGCTCTTTGTCATCGACGAAGCGCACTACCTCTTCCAATCGAAGGAGATCCTCGCCTGGCTCCAACAGTCGGCCCGCCATTGGCGACACTTCAACGCCGGCCTCTGGTTCCTTTCGCACCGGCCGAGCGACTTTGCGAGCGCTGACGACAAGGACATGCAAGAATCCAAACGCGCCATTCTCGGTCAGGTTCCGACAACCGAGTTCTTCTACACGGACAAGCTGGAGGAAGACGACGCGAAGACACGCTTCGGGATGAACGACGAGCAACTGAACTTCATTACCAGCCAAGCAAAACGCGGCGAGGACGGCTTGGGCTACACGGACTATCTCGTCGATTACGCGGATGTTGAGGGTTGGATGCACGCTCAAGAACGAGCCTCTCCCTTCGAGGACGTCATCTATAGCTACAAAGCGAGCGGGGACGGTCCGTTTCGGCCGTATATCGAGGACGAATGGGGGGAAATCTGATGGGCCTGTTCAGCCGGTCGGGCAGCACGTTCACCGCATCCAGACTCAGCGAGCAGTACTTCCAACCTGCCGAGGAAACGCCAGGGACGCTCCTGCGAATCACGCCGCACAAGGACAACGACGGCATTCAAGGAGCTGCCCGCCTGTTGCAGTCAATCCACGACGTGCAGACAAATGGGCTTCGAGGGAAGAACGTAAGCGATCATCACGCGTTCGAACTCTGGTTTGATGAAGGCCGCGTGAAGTTCCTCATGCACGCCGCGACCGAGAAAGCCGCCACCAAGTACACGACGCGCTTGGAGAATGCGTATGCGAACTCTGACGTGCATACCGTCGAGGACGGAGAGGGCTTCCCACCCATCGAGACTGACGACTATGTGGCCGCTGCTGAACTCGATATTGAGCGTCACTACTTCTACCCGATTCGTCATCATGAGGGCGACGGGTTCACTCACGATCCCTACAGCGAAGTTACGAGCGAAATGCAAGGACCAGAAGAGACGCGGGTGGTCGTCCAAGTCGTCTTTCGGCCGGAACCCAAAGAGTGGGCGACCGACGATGGGGGCGGGCTCCTCCGCAGCGGTGAGAGCGTCGATGATGTCGCCGAGGGCTTGCGCCAAAACACGGTAACGGGATGGCTTGATCCACGCGAACGTGAGGCATCGAAAAAGGACAAAGACGCCGCGAAAATCATCGAGCAGCAGCGCGGAAAGTATGCGTTCAACACGAACCTCCGAATAATCGCCGTTTCACCCGACAAGTACGAGGCCGAAGCCCGCTGTGAAGGCGTGGCGGGGATGTTTACTCGCTACTACAATTCGAAAACCGAGCAAGGCTTCGAGGCAACGCCCATTTCGAAGAGTCGCCTCCCAGCGATTATCGAGTCATTCCACACTCGTGAATGGCACGACCGCGAGATGATTCTCACGGTTGATGAGTTAGCAGGGGCAGCCCACATCCCGAACGAGGAGATCAACACACCGAATATTGATTGGAAGAACACCCAGCGGGGCAGCAGTATCCCGCCAGATTCAGCACAGCAACAGTAACGACCACCCCATCATTTCCAACCCATCCATGTCATTATTCAACTTCAGTTCAGACGACGAGCCAGCAGCAGACGAACAGCCCGCAGACGATGTGAATGATGTGCCCGACGAATTGCAGTCACTAACGGGAGAAGCTTACCAGATCGACCCGCAGGATCACATCCGAGAGGGTGGCACCTACGTGGCAACGAAGACCCCAAGCACGAGTCCAGACCGAGAGTACGACCTCGTGGCAAGTGAGCGAATTCGACGCGGTCTTGAAGATGGCTACGAGAATCCACAGTCACCGATCTGGGCTGGATACAACGTTTCTGCCCAACAGGGCTACACCGCAACGGGCTTCCCGTTCAGAGATATGTTCCAGCACCTTTGGGTGGTTGGCACTACTGGTGCGGGAAAAACGACTCTGTTGCTCAATCAGATGGTGCAACTCGCCTATTCGGGCCATGGCTTCGTCTACTTCGACCCGAAAGCCGAGGACTCACGTGAGTTGTTGCGGATGCTCCCCGAGCATCGCTTAGATGATGTTGTGTGGATTGAGCCAGGGAGCGACGAGTTCGAAAAAACCGTCGCAATCAATTTCCTCGAAGTGCCCGAGTGCGACACCGACGCCGAACGGGAGCGGGCGATTGAAGACCGCTTGGAGGTGCTGAAAGCGATTTTCGATAATGATGAGTATTGGGGGATCAACATGGAGTCGATCACCGAATCAATGGGTCGAGCGATGCTCCGGCACAATGTGGAGGCCGATCATCCCCAGGATTACTATTCGATCATCGACTTCTACTTTGTGCTGTTGAATCAGCAGCGCCGCGAGCAGTTTGCCCAAGAAGTTGAGGACCCGTTTGTGGCCGAGTTCGTGAACGAGATCGCGGAGATGGAGGACGACGAGGTACGGCCGTTGCTCAAACGCATCAAATCGTGGGTCGAAAACGGCATCATCCGACGTATTGCCGCGTGTCGGTCCTCGACGATCGACTTCGAGGAGATCATCAACGACAACAAAATTGTCATCGTCCGCACCCCCGTCACGAATGACGATATTAAGCAGATGATTTCACTCGGGACGATGCGTCCCATCTGGACCGCCGTCCAAAACAAATCGTTCGACGGGAAAGAGCGCGAGCCGTTCTTTGCCATCTTCGACGAGTCGGACAAGGTGCTCAATGAGAATCTAGACGTGGAGGATATGCTCGCGCGGGCCCGCTCGATGAAACTCTCGGTCACACTGGCGTGTCAGTATCCGACCCAACTCAAGAAAGCTGGAGTGTTGAAAGCGGTTGAGAACAACTGTAACAACCTCATGGCGTTCCGAGTGAACGACGACGACGACGCCCGGCCGCTCATGAAAAAATTCCGGGGCTACGAGGTGGAAGACCTCATCGAGACGGAGAACTACCGGATTTGGACGCGTGTGCCCCTGAATGGTGGCGGGTACAGTGACCCGCTTAAGCTGCATACGTTCCCACCCTACCCACCACTCCGATCTGAAGATGAGGTAGACGATGTGATTCGAGCCTCACTCGATCAGTACGGACGCACCCCGCAGACGGACGAGGAGATACAGCAAAACCTCCAGTTCGGCAGCCTGGGTGAGGCACTTGAAACGACCGTCGAAGAGCAGCAAGACAGTGAGCAGGCACCGGACGAACTGACAGACAAGGACGTGTTGGAAGCGCTCTTTGTGGCAGCGGTCGAGCGGACCGGCAACGGGATGGGCAGTGTGGCGGTGCGGGAGATCGAAGCCGAGTGCAAGCGGCGGACGAACTACGACAACTATCCCGCGTTCACGAATCTCGTAGTTGAAAAGTTGGGTGGATTGGTCGAGACGCAGCGAGCGGACGGGAAAGTCATGGCGTCACTCACCGAGCAAGGGCACACGAAACTGTTCGAGCAGGACACTGGCAAGGGCGGCAGCGGTGGCGGCGAGGATCACCGCTGGGTGCTTGGTGAGTCGTTCAAAGCATTCACGCGGCTTGGCTATCGGGTTTCGTTACCGAGCCAGGATGAGGGCGGTGAACTGCCGGACGGCGTTGCAAAACTGCCGATTGATCCAACAGCTGAGCCAACCCTCCCGAAGATCGAGGCGAAGCGCGAGGAACTTATCAACAGCTATGGCGACCTCTACACGTTCTCAGGCGGGCAGAATCTGAGCATTGAGGCCGAAACAACCACGATCAAACGGCCCATGCAGACACTGACGAACCTTCGGAAAGCGGTTGAGGCCGATCAGAAGTGTGTGTTCACCACGAAGGACGCCACCGCGTCGAAAGACAGCTTCGTCTTCTGGGCACGCCGTGGCGAGCGAGCGATTTACCACACAACCGGCCACGCACAGGCGACAGAAACCGACTATTCGACACTCACCTTTGCGAGCGATGGTACACACGGGAGCCGCGTGTTCTTCAACAAGGGCGAAGCAATCGAACCCGAACCAAATCGCTATGCGCTCCGGCCAGCGGTCGAGGAGCTAAACAAGGAGAACGATACCGTGCAGTGGCAGGAAGACGGCGAGGAAATCGTCTTCTCACATGCAAATACTGATGAAGAATATGCCCGCTTCGAGAGCATGGACGCCCTAGCGGCGGTCGAGAAAGAAGCGTTCCCCGCCTATTATCACTACGACCCTGGCGACCGAACCTATACGATCTACCACGATGGAGAGCAGGAAACGTATGAAGATAAGGAGGGCTGGGCGGATAAGTGGAAGAAAGTGCCCGTGCCGTTCCTACCGGAGAAAGAGTTTGGTCGGCTTCCCACCGAGGAGGATTTTGAGTTCATCATCTTCCCGGACGACGACAACGATACCTACGATGGGCCACAGCGCTACGAGCAGGGTGAGCTTCGACCGCTGTTTGAGGATGAGACAACTAGTAGTCAGGTAGTTCATGAGCCGGATACCGCCCCCGAGAGTACCGAGTCAGTACCACCATCAAACGATGAACCAACAGAGATATTGCAGACATCGGAGACGGAGGAAAACACGGCAGGGACACAGCCAGAAAACGAACAGAGTGATGCAGGTGACAGTTATGATAGTTTCTTCTAGTCCTGGTCGGATGACTGTTGACTATAGCTAGCGAGGTCAACATCGTTCTCGGTCTGAATGTAGTCTCGAATTACCTCCATTGCGTTCCACAATTCATCGACCTTGTGATCAAGTTCTTTCAGATCAATATCATCCGGGACAGCCGCGCTCTCGTCGGGGTGTGAGTTCGTTTCTGCCTCCTGGTCGAGGCGAGTCTGTAACTGTGATACTCCGGCCTCAACTTTTTCTATTCGATCAGATATATCGGTAGGCGTTTCCTGGCGCTCAGCAATCTTCTCGGCGACGCTTTCCCCGGTCGATGTGAGGGTCGTCACCTTAGCTGGAATCTGATTATTTTCGATCTCAGGCTGCATCACCTCCACGAGGTTATTCGGTACTAACTTCTCACGAAGTCGATATAGAATATGATCGTTGTTTTCTAACCCTGTGAAGCTCCGTATTTCAGATGTATCGGCGGTCCCATCCTGCTCATAGAGCGCCCACAGAATCTCCTGTGATTTCCAGTCAAGCTGCTCGACGAGCGGTCGATCATCGTCGGTAGTCTGGCTCATATATTCTTCTCTAATCTCTGTACACTTAAGCAATAGGCCCTAAAATAAGGTACCAAAGAATAGTACCGAAGAGACATCATCTAAATATGGCCTCTAAATTAGTAGCGTTTAGAAGCTAAAAATCCCGCGCAACACTAAAGACTGGAATACCAGACGGTGCACCAAAGTCAAAGGGGGATACAAATGAAACGAGAAACACGGAAAACCAAATAATCGAACATCAGACATAACCAAGGTCGACAAAGGCCGGCAGACAGTAGAAACGACACAGAAGGGATTCAACCAGGAGCAAGCAATCAGGGATTCAAATGAGAGCGACAAACCGACCAGAATACAGTTCGATACAGGGGGGATTCACTAGAGCAACAGCCAAACAGAAGTCGAGAAGGTGTCAGAAAATGGATGTTGAATTGAGAACAGCAGAGCAACAGGAAACAGGCGAACAGCAGGGACGAGAGAACAACAAGAGAAAACAGCAGACAACAGGCTGAGAACGAGAACAAAAGGGGTTCATCTGAGATGAGAAAAGAGGGGGTTCAGAAGGTAGTCGGCAGAGTGATACAAAAGTGAGAAACGACAGCAATCAGCCGAGAATAACAGCAGGGTGGTATCCCAGTAGAGAACGAGAATCTGGTATTCCAGGGAAGTTACAGCTGGTGGAAGTGTCAACAGTAGTAATAAGAGGAAACAGCGATAGAGAAAGCGAACAACGAGACAGCAAAAGCGGAAGAAAACGAGGAGAGACCAAACCAAATTCAGCACAGAAAGCAACAGCAGTCAGCAGCTATACACCAATGGCAAATATATTATAGTTCTCAACGAGAGGGGAAGCCAGCAGGCAGCAAAACAGGGGCAGTGTTACAGCGGAAGTCCGGTGTGGTGAAATGAGTCAAGACGACGGTCGATCAGCCGATCAGAGCGAGCAAAAGCTGAGCTCAAGCAGCACCAACCAAAGGCCAACAGCATCAGCAAAGAGGAATCCCAACTGGAACGAGACACAAGGAATCCCACAGTGGAGGGTTGAATCTGAATCCCATTTCTGGTTCGACCAGCTGAATCCCATATGAGAGCTCAGTTGAGGAATCCCAAACAGGAAGTAGATGAGCAATTACCACGGGTGTCGATCAACGACAGCACAGCAGCGGAGAATCCCAGAGTGTTACAGTAAGGTGGAACCCCAGCTAGTATCGAGAGGGCGAACCCCAAGGAGGAACACGATACCGGAACCCCCGTCAGTGAGAGAAGAAGAACCCCGTGGTCGAGCAGCACTGTTGAGAGGTGACCGGGCGTCAGAGAGAACATCCAGAGGATTGAGCTCTGCCCGGCTTCCTGTTGTGCCACATCAGCAGACATCCTCTGCCGGGGGCGGCTGTTGCGCGAAATCTAAAAACAGAGAGAGTCAGCAGGCTATCCAAGGCCGAGCGCCCGAACCACGTCCCAGAACACCGGTTCGAGTCCGTGTATATTGACCAGCATTCCAAGGCCAGACGCGAGGAGCATGAGAAGAGCCATCGGCTCTGAAATCCACTGAACTTGTTAAGATGAGGGTGCTGAATACAGAGGATGAGGTCAGCACACCACCAACTACTGGACATCCTTATCGTGGTGTGGTACCTCATTAGGGTATGGTTTATTCGCTCCAACGAGCAGTGGTCGGGGACTACAAGAAATGGAAAGCAGTTGTGGAGGAGTTAGAGGATCTGCGTGCTGAACACGGATCTCAGGGGGGGCGTGTCTTTAGATCACCAGCGAATCAGAACGAGGTCGTCGTTCTCTTTAAGTGGAACTCTGAAGAGGAGGCTCGTGAGTTTATGGATGAGGTCATCCCTGCGAAACAATGGGACAGCGCTCGTATCTACTCGTATGAAATGCAGTTCCTAGAGCACGTCGAGGACCTTGATGCCTGAGTAGCAGTCTCCCTCACTCCACAACTCGGATATGATTGTCACCGGTTTCCCTGGAGGCGAGAGCGCAAGATACGCGCCCTCTATTCAGCAGGGTTTCAAAAGCCTATCACTGTTTGAGTATTTCAACAAGACCGAGCCATCGTAACGAAATCTCTGTCCTCGATACGGTCGTTCTCCGATGTTTCATCTAGGTTCGTGTGCGACGGGAAGAGAGAGTCGAACAGCCGACTCTCGTCGTCGGTAATCTTTCCGTCTGCCATACCAGTCCCTATTGCGGGCAACTAGGAATAAAGCCAGCGACGGGCTGTTTGCGGCATCGTTCGCTGCTCCGAATATTGAACTGACCAGAGCAACGACAGCAGATATGTCTCGCACAGTCCCCCTTCTTGCCCTCATCGCGGTTGTTGCGCTCGCTGGCTGTCTCGGCAACCCCGGACTCAACGGTAGTAGCGACGACCCAACGACCACAGCCGTACAGATACGATGCAGACGGCGACAAGCACGACTATAGCGACAACCACAGCAACGGCCCAGAGCACAACCACCAGCACGACCACTCACACGACCAGAGCAACGACACAGGTAACCCAGACAACGTATGTTCGGACGCGGACGACCGCCCGAGTGAACGCGCCAAATGGGAGCAATCGCTTCGAGGCGCGCGTGACGAAGATCGTCGATCCGACCACCGTCAAGATCAAGCACAGCGGGAAGACCCAGACCGTCGATTTGATCGGCGTGCGCGTCCCGAAGACTGGAACAGTCCACAAACGGGCATTGCAGACAACCAAATCACAGTTAGACTACAGTGTTGTGACCGTCGTCACTGACCCGAAGATCGCGAATGGCAGTGACGGACACCTACAGGCGTATGTCTATACCGGCAATTGGCTGTACAACACTCTGTTACTCCGGACGGGATATGTACGAGTAGCGGACGGCGAGTTTAGCAAGCGAGCAGAATTTGAGTAAAAACAACAAGAGACCAAGCAAGGCGGCTATGGTCTCTGGAACACTAGCACGACAACAACCTAAGCGCCTTCATTTGACACGGTATTCTGCATCGAATACCCACTACCGCCTGTTGCACTAAGGAGACGTGGACACACCCAATCTCGAGTGAAGTAGTGCAGCTGAATCGGTAACGACCCGAGTTTGATTAACTGCTTTTTCTTCATCACTGATATATTTCGGCCTTTTTGCTGGCATACCAGTTGCTAACGTATATCAAGAGATCAAGCACAATATCCGCGCCAGCTAACATCGGTAGAACTTCATCAATGGTAGGAATTCCAGAAATTATCGATGCTTCTGCGAGTGCGATAATGGCAACATTTTCTCCCTTTTTACTTCCAACGAATTCGTCCTGGCCATGCACGGCGATATCAAACACCAGCAAAAGCAGTAGACCCGGTAGTTGCTGTAGTATTCTCTCAATAGGAGAATACGAGTGATTAAATACGGATGGATGAATACTCCTGACCAGGTGCCCCATTAGTGAGTGCCGGAACAGGACTACTCTCCCTTGTTGTGATTATCCTCGGATTAGGTGTCGCCTCCCAAGTACTAGCTGCTCGGCTGGAAATCCCGAGCGTCTTATTTCTTATCCTCGCCGGAATTGCTGTCGGCCCAGAAGGGCTTGGGCTGATCACTGCTGATGCATTTGGATCATCGCTTCCAGCAATCGTCGGACTCAGTGTCGCGATAATCGTTTTCGAGGGTGCATTCCACCTCAAACTCCAAAAAATTCGACAAACACCGCGAGAAGCCTTCCGACTCGTTACACTGGGAGCAATTATTGGGCTGGTTGGAACAGCCGTTGTTGTTCACTTGGCGTTGGGTGTCTCGTGGGAACTCGCATTTCTGGTTGGCTCGTTACTCATCGCGACAGGACCGACAGTCATTACACCTATTCTGAGTATCGTCCCAGTGCGTGATCGAGTTGCAGCAGCACTCGAAACAGAAGGTATTGTCAACGACGTGACCGCCGCCATCTTAGCAGTTGCGATGTTTGAGTTCATTATCGCGGGCGAAACACAGGTCGGTCATGTCCTGCAGTCCTTCGTTTCTCGATTAGGTGTCGGTATTGTCGTCGGTGGGTTGGTCGCAGGCCTCCTCTGGTACATGCTCGAACACGTCGATATCTCGGCATCAAACGCAGTCCAGAACGCTCGACTGTTAGTTCTCATTGGCGCAATCGGAAGTTATGGCATTGCAGACGCTATTTCTCAGGAAGCCGGTATCGCTGCTGTCGCAACTGCTGGGCTACTCCTTGGCAATGCAAATCTTCCGTATGAAAGCGAGATCGAATCGTTCAAAGGCGATATTACCCTGATTGTCCTCTCATTTGTCTTCATCTCGCTTGCAACGCTCCTCTCGATCGACGAGCTTGTCTCACTCGGTCTTGGCGGAGTAGTTGTTGTCATTGCTGTCGTGTGTCTCATTCGACCGGCACTCGTGTTGCTTTGTACGTATGGAGAACGGTTTACCAGACAAGAACAGTTGTTTATCAGTTTTGTTGGTCCTCGTGGGATCATTCCAGCAAGTGTCGCGACGCTCTTTGCTTTAGAACTTCGTCCAACGAATCCAACCGCAGCAACGGTTTTGGTCGGAACGGTGTTTCTCGTGATTTTAGTGACTGTTGTTTTCGAAGCTGGTTTTGCCCGGCATATTGCACAAGCACTTAACGTAATACCAATGCGCACCATCATAGTCGGTGCAGGTCGCGTCGGTCGTGGCCTCGCCAAACGATTGGAGGGTCGAGGAGAAAACGTTGTTCTCATTGACGAGGACCAAGAACAAATCGAGAGAGCGCGCACTGCTGGGTTTACGGCTCATCACGGAACGGGCACGGATACAGACGATTTGCTGTCAGCAGGCGCCAAGAACGCCAGTATCATCGCTGCAGCAACTGGCGATGATGATGCAAACTTACTCGTCGCCCAACTCGCAAATTCGAAATTTGATACCGAGACAGTGATCGCTCGCGTGAATACACCAGGGAATGTCGAAGCATTCAAAGAGCTCGGTGTACGGGCCATCTCAGCGAACGACTCGATTGTGCAAGCAATGGATAATGCAGTGGAGAGACCGGCACTCGCCGATTGGATGTCCGAAATCGAACGAAATGGCGACATACAAGAAATCGAGGTCACTGCCGAGACTCTTGCTGGGAAAACCGTTCGAGATATTGGACCGAATCTTCCTGATGGCGTCCTCATCGCACTTGTGAGCCGAAATGGTGAATCAGAAATCCCGTCGCCCGATTTCACGATTCAACAGGGAGATCATCTGACGTTTATTGGACGAAAGCAAGGTGTCGATGAAGCCATCGAACAGTGTCACTCAAAAGTAAAAGCCTAAACCACCAAATTTGGAAATTAACACGACTCTACGCAACAATTTCAGTATGCAAGTCGTTCGATAACCGCCTGAACCAGAGTCGTCGCTCTCGATGTGGGCGGATGTACCAAGAGTACACTACATTCTAATTGGCTACTAATATCGCTCGCGGGATCTCCCAGCAACATTTCGTGTACCCTTGAGTGTGCGACCGTCCCTAATATCGCCAGGTTTGCATTCGATGATGCGGCAACCAGTCCTTCGACCGTATCAGACACTTTGATAACCTCACTCTTGGTTTCGACCGAACAGAGTCCCTCAAGATCGTGTAAAAACTCGCGTGTCACTGTGAGTTGTTCGTCTGAAACACTCGGCTTGACAGCAGTGACAAACCGAATCGTTGCCTCGTGGTTGTTCGCAATTGCGTTGGCAAGAGCTACTTTCGTTGGTTCATATGGTCGCCGTTGAGTGAGAACCGTGATTTCATCGACGTCTTGGAGGCCACGATCCTGGAGAAACACGGTGGTACACGGCGCATGTTTCATAAACCAATCCACGTCGTTTCCAAGCAACTCCGCATGCCAGTGTTCCGGTCGCCATTCCCCAAGAATGAGCTCGACGCCAAGATCATCAGCGTAATTGATCACTGCTTTCTTGATGTCGTGACTAACAACTTCACTCGCTTCGATACGAGCCGGAAGCATTTCTGCTAATTCGCGTGTTTGTGTCTCGAATTGTCGATCCTCCATGGTCATCTCGGTAGCTGACGACAATGGAAGTTGATCTGGTACTTCCTCGAATCGGATCGCATGCACTGTTCCTCCCTGTTGGTGTGCCACACTTGCTGCAACTCGAAGTAGTGTTTGTTCCCGCTCTGCAGATGTTTTGGTGTCCATTGCAACGAGAACGTGTCCATCACCGTCCGCAACTGCTCGTTCAGTCTCGACCAGGGTCTGGGAACTCTCTGACCGTCGGATTGCATCGAGAGCTGCTCCCTCCCGTTCTGTCCGTTCGTGACCGTAGAAGCGATACCAACCGAGACTAAACAGAATGATTCCCATAGCACCACCAAGTGCAATAACACCCATCTGAGTAAGCAAGAGAAGCCCGCCGAGCGCACCGAAACCCTGCACCCATGGATAGCCTGGGGCAGTGAACTCGGGTGTGTACCACTCGAGTTCGCTCTCACGAAACGCAATGAGTGCGCCGTTAATGAATACGAACACCAAAATCTGGAAAGCGCTTGCCAACTTTGCGAGATTGACAACAGGGACGAATGCGATGAGGACAAGCAGAATGAGTCCAGTAAATCCGATCGCATAGATCGGTGTTTTGAACCGGTCGCTCACTTCGCTGAACTGCGGTGGTGCAAGTGAATCCCGACTCATTGCGAGTGGATAACGAGAAGACGACAAGATACCCGCATTCGCCATACTCGTTAATGCCAACACGGCTACTACAGCAAGCCCAAGCTCACCAAGGGGTCCTGCAAACACCTGGGCTGCCTGAGCCATCGGAGTCAGGTTGTGCTTTGTCTGCAGCTCTGGTGCTGGAACTACCCCAATAATGACGAACACCGTCAACGTGTACACCAGCATCATGACGAGAACTGAAACGAGGATTGCAATCGGGATGTTCCGTCCTGGGTTTTCGACTTCTTCGGCAACACTAGCGATTTTCGTGACTCCCGCATAGGAGACGAACACAAATCCCGTGGCTGCAAGCAGGCCGGTATCCCCATGGGTCACGAACGGATGGAAGTGTGCCTGGTCGACATACGTCATCCCATCAGCCACGAACACAATGAGTACGAGGAGCACGAAACTAACGATTCCTGCTTGTAACCGGCCGGTTTGCTTGACACCAACGATATTGACGACGATAAGTAGAACCCCAAGCCCAATCCCAACAAATGTGAGCAGTCCTGTCGATATATCGACAAGCAATAAGAGGTACGCTCCAAGTCCAACGAGGGCGAATGCACTCTTGAATACGAGTGAGAACCAAGCACCGATTCCTGCAATAGTACCCGGCAGTGGCCCCATTGCCCGATCAATAAACAGATATGTGCCACCTGCCTCGGGGATTGCAGTCGCCATTTCAGCTTTTGACAGTGCAGCGGGAAGAACGATGAGGCCTGCCAGTAGATAGGCCAAAATAACACTCGGCCCTGTTTTTGCAGCGGCCAGTCCTGGGAGCACAAAGATGCCACTCCCAATCATGGCTCCGATACTAATGGTGATTGTTGCGTAGAGGCCGAGATCGCGTTCGAGATTTTTTACCATCGTGGATTATTTATTCTCTTCTTGAGTGGCGTTCCGTTTCATCTGTTCTACGTTATATGAGTCACACACCATAAGTGTGGGTCACTAATATTCCACAACCACACCTACTGAACGCACAATCCATTTTTAAGTGTGCAGAACGAATCATAAGTATGGCGCACCCAAATTCCGGTATCAACGGAGACCTTCCCGAGTCGATCGCCGAGGATTTACAGACACTTGACGACGAAACTCTCCGAGACGTTGTTACCTATGCACAGCAGTTGCTCAGAGAACGGACGCCACAAACCAGTCACATTGAAGCAACACCCGGTGAAGAAATCATCAGCATCGAAGAGCAAGGAGGCTATACACTCGTCACAAAAAAACAGGACTGTGCCGAAGGATGTGACGACTGTCCTCATGGCCCATATCTCTATCGAGTTAGGGAAGAACATTCGCCCATCGATCACAAACCGACTCTTCATTGGGTGTTCCTAGGTCGAGTAGATCAATCAAATCACGAGTGAGAAGAGCTGGTGTCACGATACGGCTACTCCGATGGCCATCGGCCCCCTTTCTTCGCCATCATAATCGGATGTTTAACCGTGGTATAGACATCATCGGTAGTGGAACCAAAAATGAGTCGTCGAAATCGCCCTTTCTGTGATATCCCAAGAACAGTAGCATCGTAATAGTTCGCTTGTTCAGTAATGGTTTCAACGACATCACCGGCTTCCAGAACCCAGGTATTGGTTCGCTCTGCTCTGTCAGTCCGATTAATTGCTGCAGAGACGTACTGTTCGCCACGTGTATGTCTGGTTGGTGGGGAGTCTGGAGGAATGATATGGAGAATATCAGTCCATGCATCGTACTCTCGAGCAAGTGCGTGACCGACATCGACAGCGAGACCGGAGTGATTTCCGCTAGAGACGGGGATGAGTACCGAGGATATCGATGCAAAATCACCACGACCATTAGCCAGGATAACATCACAGGACAGCTGATCAGCAATCCGCTCGACTGGGGATCGGCGAACGGTATTCAAGCGCCCTGATGGAGGAGTATATTCGATGACGACGGTACCAATACCGTGTTCTGTTACTGCACTCCGAATAATCTGTTCAGAACTCCGCCCAACTCGAACAATTCCTCGAATGTTGATATCTGGATGGTCTCGTGAGAATTGGGTGATGAGTTCGTCGACGATTTTGTGATGTTCTTCAGCCTCTTCATTTGAAAGTTCGAGTGGACGCTGTGGTGGGAGCGGAACAGGGCGAACGAGCAATATCCCTGTATCGTTTATTCGTGCTAATGCTCTGCCGATGACGAGACTTTGATCCGTATCATGCTGGTCAAAGATCGGAATGAGGATTGCACCGGTCGTGGTCGGAGTGGCTGTTTCGGTTCTCTCTGGGGCACCGCTCTGGTGTCGACCAGTGTCCTCCCGTCCCATGGTTCTCGTTTATGTGCGGGGAAATATAAACGGAGTGGCTATATTTGGGAACGATGAATATATTGTCCACATATTATTCAGTCCATAAGTGGCTTGGGTTGTAATTGATCCATCCATATCTGGACGGGTGGGAGAGAGCCGAAAAAGGGTTCAACGTGCATCTAAATAGATTTAGTTATGGGATACCGGCTCGATGAAATCGACAAACGGATCATCTACTATCTAATGCAAGACGCTCGAGATACGTCTGCTCCAACAATCGCCGACGAGGTCAATGTCTCTGCAGGAACGATACGCAATCGGATTTCTCAATTACAGGAAAACGGTATTATCACCGGTTATCATGCCAACATTGATTTCGAAAGGGCAGATGGACGTCTCCAAAATCTGTTTTATTGTACAATCCAAGCTCCGATGGGCAAAAAACTCGCACAGCAAGTCCTTGAAATTCCAGGTGTTATCAACATTCGCGAACTGACGACTGGTCGGGGAAACATTCATGTGAAAGCTGTTGGCGATGGAACCGCTGATCTGTCCCATATCGCCCATGAATTGACTAACTATGGGCTTGAGATAGAAGAAGAAAATCTTATTCAAAACGAACGTTTCCACCCATATCAAGAATTTGGGCCGGAGAAACCGCGGGAGCAAGCCTCACTTACAGATCTTATAAGTCTCTCCGGCAAGGCAGACATCGTTGAGGTGGCAATTAGCCCTGATGCACCGGTTGCGCGTAAAACACTGCAAGAAATCGGCAAAAGAGGATTAATCGATGATGACCTACTTGTTATTGCGATCGAACGCGATGAATCCGTTCTCACCCCGAAAGGCAATACTCGTATTCAGCCCAATGACGTTGTGACTGTCTTTTCTAGAAATGGAATCTCAGACCAAGTTTACCAGAGCTTTACTAATGAGGAGACGGACCACATAGGAGACGACTCCCCTAAGTAGAAACTCCTGTAAGTATATTAAAGTCAAGATGACTATTTAATTCAAAGATTATAATTTGGCGTGTGGTTTTTAAAGGGTAGATTTGATATATGGGTTTGATATTCAAACAATAGACGCAGATCAGGTTGATAGTTTTTATTAGTATCCCTGTAGTCTGTGTTTTTGAGTTCTAGACTTCGACACCATTTAGCGGTAAACTACTGGAGCCAGTTCACTAGTAAAAACATTAGTGGGTTATCCGATGCTGGACTATTAAGCCAGTTCTTTTTTCACGATAGGCGAGACAGAGACAGAACACATGGCCGAAAATTCTCCGAATGAAGAAGCAGCCGGGGCTGAACAAGCCTCAGAAGGCGAGGTTGAAACCGAATTATCGCGGGATATGAGTCTCTTCGATATCACCTTTATTGGCGTTGGAGCAATGATCGGGGCGGGGGTGTTCGCATTGACGGGTTTTGCCGCTGGTCTCGCAGGACCGGCACTGACAATCGCGTTCATCCTTAATGGTGCTGTTGCAATGTTCACTGCCGTTTCGTATGCGGAACTCGGTGCGGCATTCCCAGAAGCCGGTGGAGGGTATTTGTGGGTGAAAGAAGCACTCGTCGACCCAAACGGGTTCTACGCCGGGTGGATGAGTTGGTTCGCCCACGCGGTTGCGTGCTCATTATACGCTGTGACGTTTGGGACCTTCTTCGTTGAGTTACTCCATATTGTTGGACTAGCAAGCTTCCCGGCATTCGGATTAGGCATCGTGTTTTGGGAGAAATTGCTCGCTGTCCTCATGATTTCTGCCTTCGCCTATATCAACTTCCGAGGGGCCGAAGAAACTGGCAAAGCCGGTGTCATCGTCACAGGCATCAAAGTTGTCATATTAGGCCTCTTCATCGGCTTTGGGATTTGGGCGACCGTCCAGAGTCCGAACTGGACATCCAAGTTCCTTAGTAGTCCGAGCTTCGCACCGGGCGGTTGGATCGGTATTGTCGGCGCGATGGGGTTCACCTACATTGCCTTCGAGGGGTACGAGATTATCGTCCAATCGGGTGAAGAGGTTGTTGATCCAGGGAAGAACGTTCCCAAGGCCGTCTTCTACTCAATGGCGATTGTCGTTCCCATTTACGTCCTCGTCTCATTCGCCGCAATTGGTGGTATCGACATCACCCAGCATCTGATCAGTCAACCCGGCGGTATCCCGGACTCCGCGAGTACTTCGCTTCCCACGTGGAAAGCGCTCGGTGAGATGGGTGAACTCGGAATTATCGAAGCAGCAGGACAGTTCGTCCCCTATGGCGCGCCATTGCTCTTGTTCGCCGGACTCGCAGCAACAATGAGCGCACTGAACGCAACAGTGTACTCCTCGAGCCGTGTGTCGTTCGCGATGGGGCGAGACCGTGCACTGCCGAGTATTTTCGATTCGATTCACTCGGAGAAGCGAACACCACACTGGGCGATTTTCATTTCGGGCATATTGATCGCCGCGATGGCAGTGACCCTGCCCATCGAAGCGGTTGCAGCGTCGGCGGACATCATGTTCATTCTGCTGTTCCTCCAGGTGAACTGGACCGTCATTCGAATGCGGCAAACCCATCCTGACCTGCCGCGCACCTACAAAGTGCCGTACATGCCGTGGCCACCACTCATCGGAATCGCCCTGCAATTCTTCCTGATGCCGTTTCTCATCTACACCCTCGGACTCGAATACATCGGTATCGGTGAAAGCAACCACGGTCTCATCGCATTGATCGCTACTGCCGCATGGATGCTGGTTGGACTGGGAGTCTACTATGGCTACTCGAAACAGCAGGAGGCAAAACAGATCGAAGAAGAAACGCCGACGGTCGTCTCACACAAGGCCCACAGAGAGACGGAGAACCAGATCGTCGTTCCGATCTCGAACCCCGAAAACGCACAGCAGCTGATGCGGACGGCGGTCGATCTGGCTCGTGACGAAGAGACGTATCCCGACGGGGGGATTCTCGTCATGAGTGTTGTGACCGTCCCGCAACAGACACCTCCATCCGAGGGCCGTGACTTCATCGAAAACGAACGTGAAGTCCTCGAAGAGGCGATGGATATCGCTCGCGAGGCAGATATTCCCGTCAGTGGAACAGTTCGCATCGGTCACGACGTTAGCGATGCGATTCTGAATACGGTCGAGCAGTACGACAGCGACGTGGTACTGATGGGCTGGAAAGGTCAACACAAAACCCAACGCCGAGACATCGTGCTTGGGAGCAATGTTGACGAGGTCGTCCAGAACGCGTCTTGTGACGTGCTGATCGAGCGCATTGGTGACGATGCTGGCCCGGTGGATTCGATCCTCGTCCCGATGGCAGGTGGTCCACACTCCGACTTCGCTGCTGACATCGCAGACACAATCGCCTCCTCAACGGGCGCACACATCGAACTCGTACACGTCGTTGAGCCTAATGCAGACGATCAAGAGGCACGCAAAATGCTCGCAGAGTCTGAAGACCGATTCCGGGCACACGCACAAGTTTCAACGACTGTGCTCACAGGCGACGATATCGTCGATACAATTGTCTCACGCACCCAAGATCATGACCTTACGATCGTAGGAGCAACACGTGAAGGGCTCCTCCAACAGTTTGTTTTTGGTGCTATTCCCGAACAAATCGGATGGCGGTCGAAGAGCATGACGATTATGGCGAAGCAACACCAGAGCATCACGTCGTATCTCCAACAGTGGCTCTAACTGTCTAAGCAAATGGCAACGATATTTGAACGAACGCTGCGTTGGACCCTCCGAGTAGGATTCACTGGAATGACTGTAGTCTCGGTCCTCTTTTTTCTCTATATCTGTGGAGGAGCAGTGATAACTACTATCTCGTCATTCCAATTCCCATATCATTTCTTAACGACACAGTCTGATCCGCTATTTAATCTCTTAGCAGCCCTTATTGGTTTCTTTATCTGCCTATTTGCACTCTCGATTATTTGCCTTACCTGCCTTGGGCGTCAAATACTAAGATATCGAGATGAAGTAGCAATCATTACTGCGTTTATTGCGCTCGGATTGGGAGCCAGTGTTATGCGATACACTATTCCGCCAATACTTAGTCTCCTCACTACGTTTTCATAATGGCGACTCGCCGAGCTCCGTATACACCTGTAGGTAGATAGCTCTCTTGTGTAGATTTCCCACTAGAAACAGTTTACTATTCCTCTATGAACGCTTCAGCTGATTCCAGTGATAGCTTCGCTAGTTCTTCCACGAATACTTCATAAATCCTTTCTCTGGGATTGAATCTAGTACTAGATCTCTCCTCAACTCAAGCGATCCTATCATGAACGATTGTGGCGTCGATGTCAATGTTCTGGAATTTTTCGAAGATCGGTGCCATCTACACGCTAAGGAGGGTTATCAGAGATCCGCATTCAACCTGTTTAAGAAGACCAGAATAGTATATAAAATAGAACCATTTCTGCTTCAGTAACGTTTTTAAATATCTGAGTCATTAATCCGAAGAACTATAACAAAGTGTAACAAATGAGGCGAAGTATGAGCCATGAAAATCGATCGCCCTTCGAACACCTGAAATCTCGCTATGATGAAACGGAGCTTCGGTGCCCCGAGTGCGGCTTTTTCGACGAAGACGGGGAATGGAAAGCAACAACTGATGGGGGTACAGTGGAATATCATCATATCTGTCCAAGTTGTGGAGTCAAACAGACGCGTGTAATGGACCGCTCGTAGTTCGCGCCTTTCTATCAAGGAGATTTGACCGAATGCAAAGCTCGAAAATAGTATTACATAACGTTAGGTAGGCTCCAGACACAGAAAAACCAGGCAATCGTTGAGTGTAACAATTGCCAGCTATTTATACCCCAATACCAATTAAATTTTATTCGAATTAACATGGCGGATTTGAAGGACTGTATCTGATGCTGAGTGAGTAGTATTGCGTCTATTTATTCGGCTTTCTCGACTATGACTTTACTAATATCTGTCCTTTATTACGGATTGGTGAATAATACCCCTTCCTAATTTAGTCATAAGCAACTACCTTTATATAGGATGGGAATATACGGGAATACATGGTCTCAATGTTGGCGGTAGGCGCAATCCTAACCCTTGTAACATGGCTTGGTCTCCAAATCGCCGTGTTTCATGGGAAATACGTGACAGAACGAATCGCTGCGAATGAGTATAGCAAAGGGCCGTTACGAAAGCCAAGAAGTGATTCTGATGAGTAACGAGAGTGGCTTACCCGGACACGACAATCAGACAGATCTGGCTCGAGACCTCTCTCTGTTCGACATCACGATGATCGGCATTGGCGCAATGATCGGTGCTGGTATCTTCGTGCTAACAGGGCTTGCCGCAGGACAAGCTGGTCCCAGTCTCGTAATGGCATTTGCATTCAACGGCTTCATCACGATCTTTACTGGAATGGTATATGCCGAGCTTGGCTCTGCTATTCCAGAAGCTGGTGGTGGCTATTTGTGGGTTCGTGAAGCGCTGGGGCGCTCACAAGCATTTCTTGCAGGATGGATGAGCTGGTTTGCTCATGCCGTCGCTGGCTCCCTATACACGCTCGGGTTTGGGGCATTTGTCCACCTTCTTTTGACGGACTACTTCGGTATTCAGCTCTTTACGCCGATTGATTTATTTGTTATTACAATTGGCCCAGAGAAAATATTCGCTGCGTTTGCTGGCGCACTCTTTGCATACATCAACTTCCGTGGGGCCAAAGAAACCGGGCTCGCTGGTAACATAGTAACGCTAGTCAAAATCACCGTCATTATCGTTCTTATTGCATTCGGGTTAGGCTACATTTTCGGTCATCCTGCAGAAGCAACTAGCCGATTTCAGCCGTTCCTTCCACGTGGTTTTGGTGGCGTCTTCATAGCAATGGGACTAACGTTCATTGCCTTTGAGGGATATGAGATCATTGTTCAATCAGGCGAGGAAGTTGTAAACCCGAAGCAGTCAGTCCCAAAAGCGGTTTTCTATTCGATGTCTGTTGTTGTCACGATCTACATGCTCGTCGCAATTGTTCTTATTGGTGCAGTTACGGTCACACCCGATCTATTCCGGCTAGCACAACAAGGGGCTGCAGCTGGCGGTCATGGTGCAGGAAATCTCCCGGCAATTCCGGCGAATATCGAAAATGCTGCTGTCTGGGAAATTCTCGGTCATCTTGGTGAACTCGGCCTTGCTCGGGCTGCGGGACAGATTATGCCATACGGAACAATTGTTATCCTTGTGGCGGGCATTTTCTCGACGTTATCTGCACTGAATGCAACAACCTACTCATCAACCCGCGTATCGTTCGCAATGGGACGTGACCACGTCCTCCCCGATGCATTTAGTGAGGTGCATCCCGAAAAACAAACGCCATATATCGCGACAGCGTTCTCCGGAGCACTTATCATTTTCATGGCGGTTGCGCTACCTATTGAAGCGGTTGCAGCTGCAACTGATGTGATGTTTCTACTGTTATTTTTGCAGGTGAACTACGCCGCAATTGTGATTCGACGCAAATGGGGCGATCAGATCGACTACGGCTATGTAATGCCGTACTTCCCGTATGTCCCAATCATTGGAATTCTTACCAAACTGGGTCTCGCGGTATATCTGTTTAACTACAGCCCGCTAGCTTGGTACGGTGCCATCGCATGGATCCTCGTTGGAATTGGCATTTTCTTCATCTACTCACGCGGCCGTGTCCGTGAGACTGCGATCGAAGAAGAGACTCGTCTCGTGACTGAAGAACGTGCACCAATTGATCGTGGGTATCAAGTGTTGATCCCCATTGCAAATCCAGAACACGCTGAGCAATTAGTGAAAGCAGGTAGTGCAATTGCACGCCGAAAGGATGGCGAAGTGCTATTGACCACAGTCGCCACTGTGCCGGAACAGACACCACTTTCCAAGGGTCGTACAAATATCGATAAGCAACGACAGTTACTCGATGACGCGATGCAGTACGTCCCTGATGATGTTCCTGCCCATCGAACAGTGACGATTGGGCATGATATCGGCCGGAGTATCGATAATATTGCCTACCAACGGAAGAGTGATTTGATCCTGCTAGGCTGGCGCGGTCGCAGAAAACGGGCTTCCGATCTTGTCCTTGGATCGACCATAGATCACGTTGTCGAGCATGCTCCGTGCGATGTTGCAGTCATTAAGACCGCCAGAGGTATGACAGAAACACCGCACAACGTGCTCGTCCCGATGGCCGGCGGACCACACGCAGAATTAGCCGAAAACATCGCTACCGCCTATGCTGGTCTGGGTGCGAACGTGACGTTGTTAAATATAGCCAGCAGTGACAGTAATAAGGATGAAGCAGAATCGTTCCTCACAGAGCGTCAAGAGGCGTTAGAAGAGGAGAGTATCGAAGTTTCAACGATTGTTGTCGAAAGTGATGAAATCGCAGAATCAATTATCGCTTGCGCTGAAGAAAACAACTTAGACACCGTCATTCTTGGTGCCGCAGGAGAAGGTCTCCTCAGACGCGTTCTCTTCGGCGAAATTCCGGAGACAGTCGGCGAACAATTCGATGGCCATGTCGTAATGGCGAAAAAACATCGTCCAGTTCAATCGGCGATCAGCAACTTCGTCCAGAAATGGGTCGGCAGAGGAGCGAAAGCAGCCGATATAGCGAGCTGATCACGCCAGCACTCTCTTGAGATGATGTCGCCACTTTCAGATGATGATTTTGATGCCCCTGAACACTCTCTGATTTCCCAAGTAGCGACTTGGCTAGAACGCGCATGTTCCTTTAGTATACAAGCAGCAATTGCAGGAACGACCGTTACTGGTGGAGTGTTCCTTCTTTACATCATTGCTGGAGCACTCGCGATGATAAGTAGGATATGGATCCCAGAGTATTCGTTTTTGTCAATCACTGCCGATCCGTATTTTGCCGTGCTTGGCTTCCTCGCTGGTTTCGACATCTGCATAGGTACGGGTGCACTAATCATCCTGTATATGATGCATGGGGTTGAGGATATCCATAGTCAGATTTCAGCGCTAGCTGCATTTATTGGGTTTAGCTTCGGGACAGGTGTTATTCGCCTAACGCTTCCCTTAGTACTGCGAATTCTCAACGCCGACGAAGTTTTTTTACTCAATTTTTGTTTTGTGAATCCGTAGAGCGATTGATTGAAACACGTTTTGTGAGATACAGTCGTCTACTATCATTAGAAACAAATGATCCAATAATGATGATCTATCGATGGGATTTTTGATTCGATAATATACTCTTGTACTAGAGTTCGGATAGCGATCGAATACCCGTCAATATATGTAGTATCCATTGAAAACATGCGATAATGGTAGAGTGGTTACGGACGATCGGACGCGACCTTGGCCGAATGCTACAAGCCTTGTCTGCAATGTTTTTTGTCTCATTACTTATTCCGCTTGTTTGGCGAGAATACTACGCGGTTCCAGGACTTCTCTTGTCTGGATTACTCACATTTAGTTTAGGTGCTGGATTGACGAGGTGGTGTAGAAGTGCCGCAGAACCGGGGAAGCTCCATGGGATGATGATTGCTGCGTCTGGGTGGTTTTTGGTTGCACTCTTCGGCGCGTTACCATTCTATTTCATCGCATGGACGGTGAAACTCGATCCAGCTTTTCTTAGTGTTCCGCAAATGCAACCCGAAGGATATGCAACCCTCGCTGCGTTCAGACATCCAATAAACGGAATTTTCGAGAGCATGAGTGGTTTCACGGGAACGGGATTAACTATGACTGACCGTGAAGATCTCCTCCCACATACCCTCCAATGGTGGCGGTCCTTTATCGAGTGGATCGGTGGCGTCGGCGTCATCGTGCTCACAACTGCAATTCTTGCACGACCAGGAAGTGGATCCCTGACCCTTTATGAAAGCGAAGCACGCTCGGAAAAAATCCACCCAAGTATCGTCTCGACTGTCCACACGATCTGGTGGATTTTCCTTTTGTTCACATTCCTCTCAATTCTCTTGCTGTGGCTTGCGGGAATGCCGATATGGGGGGCAATAAATCACGCGATGACCGGTCTGGCGACGGGAGGATTCAGCATTACTGACAACAGCATCGGCACATATCACAGTGTGGCTATCGATTTCGCACTTCTTCCGGTGATGATTCTCGGTAGCATCGCATTCCCAATCCATTATCTGATTCTGCAGGGGGATCTAAAGAACCTCTATACCGACCTCCAAACGAGATGGGTGTTCGGATTTTTTGCATTTGGATCAATTGCGTTGACAGCAATGCTATTCTTTAATCAAACGTATGATTCACTCTTTCGTGCGTTCCGATTCGGTATCTTTCAGTTCGTTTCAGCAGCGTCGTGTACTGGGTTTCAAACCGCTGGTTCACTTGGAACCGAATGGTCTGCTGAAGCTCAAGTGACCGTTTCATTGGGGATGGTTGTCGGTGCTGCCGCTGGTTCAACAGTTGGTGGTATCAAACTTATTCGACTCGCGACGCTTACAAAGGGTACCTGGTACCGAATTACAAATATATTTTATCCGCGATCTGCACTCCGTCCATTCAAGTTAGATGGCCGAGTTCTAACCGACGCTGAGACAGCCCAAGAATTCGAAGAAGCATCGATCATCGCGTTCCTCTGGGTAGTGTTTTTGACGGTGGGGATATTCGTTCTTCTCATCACACTTCCCAGTGGAGCGGATGGCTACAGTCTTCAAAATGTTTTGTTCGAAGTCGCTAGCGCACAAGGAAACGTCGGCCTGTCCAGTGGGATTACGGGGGCTGCCATGCCACTTGTGGTCAAAGTGACGCTTTTCTTTAATATGTGGATTGGCCGTCTCGAAATCATCCCCGTATTAGTATTGCTTCGGAGTGTCTTCCGCGGAACAGGGGTGTATCGATAATGGTGAATCCTCGTGATTATCCGTTCTTCCGGCAACTTGCCCAATTCGGTGGTCAAGATACTATCTTCGACCTTCTGTTACTCATAGGACCACTGCTCATCGTAATCATCACCATTCTTGGGCGAACAGTTGTTACAGTCGGACTCGCTAGTGGCTATATTCTCTTCTTCCTCGGCTATCTTCTTTACAAGGATCTTGACTACCGTTAGAAGATTAGTCCTTTTATTTACTTCAGAAATAGAAAGTGGAGGTCTGATTTCTATCTATAAATAAGAACTTGGCCCAAACCCAATGAAAACACTGTTCGTGTGGACAGTCATCACGTGCTGAGTAAGGTCGATACACAGCTACCGACTCCCCGAAGAATAGACCGTCAAATGTGCTGAACTCGCTAACCATCGATTCTATTATACTACTCAGGGAACCAGAATTCATAACCGTGATTATTGTCTATTGAGATGGTAACTAAAAAGACGTTTGAGTAATCCTATATACGGTGAGTCACTAAAAGCCAATAAGAATGTATCTCATTATCATCGGGGCGGGAAGTATTGGAAGTCAGCTGATTAAACTTACAACTGAACAAAACAACGATGTTGTGGTAATTGAAAAGGATCCAGATATCGCAGAGACAACGTCCTCCACCTACGACTGTCTCGTCATCAATGAAGATGCAACGATTATTGATACCCTTGAGGAAGCAGGAGCACACCGAGCTGATGCTATCATCAGTACTACCGACGAGGATGCAATCAACATTATGGTGATGCTGCTCGCCCAAGAACTAGAAATTCCATCGCTTGTTTCAGTCGTTCATAATCCAGAGCATATGCGACTGTTTCGGCAAATCGGTGTAAACGTCCTTGAAAATCCTCAGCACCTTATTGCAGAATATCTCTACCGGGCTGTACAACGACCATCCGTCAAGGATTTCATGCATCTTGGAGAAGGTGCAGAAGTCTTTGAGATCACTGCTACCCAGGGGAGTGAAATCGCTGGAACATCACTTCAGGATGCAAATGAAATGGGATTGTTTGGCGATGATGTCCTAATTGTTGCCATTGAACGTGATCACTCGGTTATCACCCCGCGTGGGGAGACCGAAATTCAAATTGGTGACCTCGTTACGGTATTTTCAAAACACGGGTTTGCCCCAGATGTTATGGAGCTATTCACAGGAAATGGGCGCAGCAATCATCGGTGAAAAAGGTGTTACCAACGGCGGAATATGATGTCATGTTTCAGAGTCGGTTAAATATTGAGTGTATTGAAAAATTGTTTTGCAACGATTTTGAATAATTGCTTTTCTACTGCAGGTTCATTATCACCAGTTTCGGCAAAGATTCCAAGAGGAAGTTCTCCTTCAGCACGGTCAGAATGACCTCCGGCTGATCCATATGTACTAAACGCTTCCTCGACTACAGTGCCGACGTTGATCCGAGAATCGAAAGATTGTGCGCTGAGCCGAAGCTTGTCATCGACGATACCCATCACGAGAACAGTTTTAACCCCCTCTAATCGGAGCAAATAGTCAGCCGCTTGGGGGAGAGCTCCAGTTTCAGTCGTTCGTCCAATACTCGAGACAAGTGTTGACCCTTGTTTTTCTCGATGGTTGATCGCCTGCCCAATTGCATTGAGCGTAGATGCTGTGAGTGATGATCCGTATACTTCTTCGATGAGATCAATATCTACATTGGGATATAGTTCGGTTGCTGCTTGGTAATCTGCTAGTGTTGGATATCGAACGTGATCGAGTCGTTCGTTGTGAATCGCGAACAAAAGGGCAGAAGCGATAGAGACAGGGGGCGTCTTTTCTTGCTCTTGAATATATTCGGTGAGGATTGTTGATGTTGCCCCGTAAGATGGACGACTATCGATGAATGGTATGTCGATGCTATTTTCTGACTCTTGTATATCAATGATTACTTCAACTGGAATCTCATCTGGAAGCTCCACTTCTTTTCCGGACACTGAATGATCGACGAGAGCGATATGGCCAAACGAACCAAATACTCCCTCTTCGATTTCTTCAATCGGTATCTCAAATATATTCACAAAGGAGAGTGTCTCTTGATGAGTAATTTTTCCTTGGTAGAAGATGCTACACTGATCGATTTCAACTTGCTTTGCAATCCACTGTAAGGCGAATGCACTTGCAAGACAATCTGGATCCGGTTGATGGTGACAGACAATTGCGAGCGAGTCAAGAGTTTTTAAATAGTCATGTAGTTCGTCTGATTTTTGCATAGTTTCTACTATGTGTGAAGGGAATACGAATGTAGCGGCTCTTTTGGGGCTGTTTAGCGATAAAGCATCTACTAAATGGCATGCTTCTATCTCCCAACTAGAAAATCAAGGGGCTGAAAAATCAAAAGCCTATTCCTAAGTGACTCTCTTGATTAGTAGCTCAACAATCACTCGACGACTCTCGTTCCCAGATCATTGTGAACTCTCGATCTTTTGGAGCTTCGTCAATCCGATGGATTTCCCATTGGCCACCAGAACTGGGGTGGAGTAATTCAAGAACTGTAGTCTGATCAAGCCATTTCTCTGCATGCAGTGTCCTTCCGTCGAGAAATACACGATCGAAGGATACTGAATCCGGTTCATCGTGGTGACGAGAAGTATACCCAAATGATGAAAGTTGAACCCCTATTACCGGAATTCTTTCTTCGGTATCATTTATCTCCACGACTAGATGCTTGTCATAGGTCGGACCGACACCATCAGAGTTCGCTTCTTGATTGTTCTGTTTTTCGAGCCCAATGACACTGATATTCTCTTCCATTCGTATTCACTTTGGAACCGAGGAAAGTAGGTGTTTCTGCAAGAGGTGGTCTATTCTCATCTGTCCCAATATTGCTTCGTCGCCCGTACGCAGAGGAAGACTGGATTTTTCGACTCCTTTTCGTACCGCTCTGGCCGCTGTACCGCGAACGCCTCCGTAGGCAGAGACTCCACTATTTTGTCCAGTTAAATCGTCGTTGAATACTGGATTGAGATCCTCCGAGAAAAACCCCCCTGTAGTATAAGACGTCGACGTCCCATCCCTTGGACACATACTCTACCTCAAAGAAGTTCTCGCTCTCGCCATCCTCCGGGGGGAACTGGCCGAGTGGGTAACCGGTTGAGAACATGAGGAAGTCACCCAGTCTGAGAACGTGGGTAAACTTGACGAACACCCTGTCCCAGTCTTGACGTAACCGAGTGTAAGGACGCTGATGACGGCATCAACGAACGCTCGGTGGCGAAGTCGATTGGCTCGCTCGGGTCAACTCGTTCAAGGAGTTTTTCCACCGCTCCGAATCCGTCTCGATAGGAATAGAACGAGAAGCCGGTTCCGCAACAGTCGTAGTCGACTCGACGACCTTTCAGTAGCTCCTCGTCTATCCAATAACCTCCGCCCCAACTCAGCATCGGCGTGGAAAAACACCATAATCATGCATAGATTGGTCTGAGGGTCCCAGGGGTGTTGTACTGCCGCTTATACTGCCCACAGGAAGTCAATCGCCAAAATCGGCCAAATTCGAGGAGTCGACCTCGCTGCCGTCGCACGTTCTACTTCGGTTATAGAACCAATCACGCATCTTGAGATCGGCGGA
>NZ_JBXGLH010000028.1:0-29446 GCF_056892285.1 Haladaptatus sp. HS23
CGACTGCAGTGTGGTCGATTTCGCAAATTTGGCCGATTTAGCGGATTTACTGCCGCTGGGCAGTATAAGCGGCAGTGGGATTTGGTGGGCGCCGTCCTCGAGAAAGCCTTTTTGTCCATTCAAACGGCTCATCGTCTCTCCCCCCATCAACTGGAAAGTGACTGTTCACAGAATATATCTTGTATTCTTTTCAGAAGATTCAAATTAGATATTGGCGTCAGTAGTCTCATGCCAGGAGCGCGTATTGAAAGCAGCGACCGGGTCACCCTCCGAACACTCGAAACCGAGGACATTCCATTTATTCAGCGTGCATTTGCTAACCCCGAAATACGCTACCCGGCTGGCACCCCTCTGAAAAATCAGGAGCAGATAGCGAAATGGGTCGAAAACAACAACGAAGAGCAATTTCTCGTTTGCCTCGATGCAGATCATGCTGGTCCTGCTCACCCCGATAAGAACGACGTGAGACTTATTGGCGCAATTTCGGTGAGAGATATCGAATGGCGACGTCCCGAACTCGCGTATTGGCTCATTCCGGAGGTCCATGGTGAAGGGTATGGGAAAGAAGCCGTCTCGTTGGTTATTGAATACATCTTCCGAGTGTACAACACCCCGGGTGTGGGTGCAGAAGTCTATGATTTCAATACCGCCTCTCGTGGTCTACTGGACTCACTCGGCTTTACTGAAGAGGGACGTATCCGGAAGAATCGCTTTATTGACGGTAAGTACCGTGACTCGGTCCAATACGGGCTGCTCCGTGAGGAATGGTAAGTACCCCGATCTCAATCTATGCGCAGTTCGTAGTGATGGACTCACGCCCATGTGACGGCGAGTATGTGCCCCGAGAGATCGGCCGCCATCCGATCACCACGGAGTGCACTGACAGCTTCCTTGATCGCATCGCGATGTTCGTCTGTAAGCTCGTCGAAGTCATTGCGTCGCTGTGAGACGACACTCTCTAGCCCGGTTACTGTCTCAATAGTAAGTCCCGTCTCTTCGAGTAGGTGTTCTAGTTCAGCAGCACGAAACAGATGCATCGGTGGGCCTGTCGCATCTCGGTCGAATGCATTCAGTAATTCTGTGTCGTAGTCTCCGGTTCGGACGAGCCGTGGAAGTAGCTCCGTTTCGTCCTCTTCTGGTGGTAACTTCCCCGAAAAGCGTGTGATTGTTTGGAGTGCCGCAAGTCGCCCCATCACTGAAACGAACACAGAGCCACTAGGGACAGTCACACGTTTCAGTTCAGTCACGGCCTCTCTCCTTTCTTCTTCCGTCAAGACATGGGAGAGCGGTCCGCCGAGGCACAACGTCGCGTCAAACTTAGCGGTGTCTTGTTGCAGATCACGAACATCGCCAACCTCGGCCATTATCTGGTTGTCTACCCCGTATTCGGCCGCTTTTGTTGTGGCGAGTTCGACTTGCCGTCTACTTGGGTCGACGAGCGTTACGGTATATCCTTGCTGAGCAAGCCATACGCTGTAGCGACCAGCGCCCCCACCGACATCAAGGACGTGCCCAGTAGCAGGGAGATGCTGCTTGAGAAAGTAGAGAGTCTCTTCCCATTCGAGGTGGTGATAGAAGTCACGCTCTAATCGATCCCATTCGCGTTCTCCATAGTCGTCGTAATATGACGCCAGGTCAAAGTCCTCGCTCATATCTAACTTCTTTCGGGATTTCAATAATATCGTTGTGATCGTGCAGACCGGTCTGCAGAATCGCTCTCAAAGTAACTTCTAATCTTTCATCGACACAGGGTGGTCTGACCAATCGCGGATGCTGGTCGTGATCTGGTCAAGCTCATCAGCGGTAAGCTGGGGGTGAACCGGAAGGGCAAGTACCTGATTCGATAGTCGATTGACGGTTGGCAATTCGGGAGTATAATTTCGATACGCCGGTTGGTGATGAATCGGTGTCTCATAGTAGACGCCCGTCGCAACACCTTGCTCGGTAAGGTACGTCCGAAGGCTCTCTCGCTGTTCAGTCTGGATCGTGTAGATATGGTAGACATGACGTCGATTCGCAGGCTCGACCGGTGTCTCGACGATCCCATGAAGTTGCGACGTGAGTTGTTGAGCATTCTGTCGTCGGGCCTCGGTATACCCTGGTAGTTTCTTGAGTTGTGCCCGCCCGATAGCGGCAGTCACGTCCGACATACAGAAATTATGCCCGAGACCATCATAGCCCTCTTCTGTTTTTCCGTGTTCGATAAATGAGCGGGCACGCTCTGCAACTGCCGGATCATCAGCTACCATCATCCCGCCCTCACCGGTCGTCATGTTCTTCGAGGCGAAAAACGAGAAGCACGCTGCATCACCAAGTGATCCCACCGGCACACCATTGTACTGTGCGCCGTGAGCTTGGGCAGCATCTTCGACGATCAGGAAGTCGTACTCGTCCGCCAATTCGTGTAGATAATCCATCTCACAGGGAAGCCCGAAGGCGTGGACAGCGAGCACCGCATCGATCTGTTCACCCTCACGGAGCCGTTGCTCAAGCGCCTCGCAGTCAAGGTTGTAGGTATCAGCCCTGATGTCGACGAACGTTGGGGTAGCACCACACCATCGAATCGCGTTCGCACTCGCAATAAACGAAAATGGTGTCGTCGCAATCCGGTCACCCTTCCCGAGTCCGAGTGCATGGAAGGCCGTGTGGAGTGCAGTTGTTCCGTTGGCGGTTGCGATCGCGTGGTTGCCATCGCAGAAAGCTGTAAAATCTGTTTCGAAGGCCTCGACTTCGGGGCCACGAGTAAGCTGGCCGCGTTCGAACACCGTCGCAATCTGATCCAGTTCAGCATCACCAAGGGTTGGAGCCGCGAGAGGAATCATCTGAAGCTTCGAATGCAACGATCCTCAATAAAAAATTTTGCCTCAGTGAGCGCATCTCAGTTGAGACGTTATAGAATAGAGATCTGGATAAATTACTTGTCTATTTCTGAGTAACAGTATCGTATGATCCCGAACTATATGGACAAGTACGATGCAAAAGCGCTCTTTTCACCCAGTGACGCTGTTGACGCGCAGGATGATGGACTACCCGATATCCCTCCTGCTGTCATTCTTGGCTATCAAGACGAACTCACCGACGTAGTGCGTGAACGTGCAGATTCGACGGTGGACATCGTACGCTCACAATATCTCTATCTGCTCTCTGATGCTGTAGGGTATGTTCCGGTGCATGAATGGGGGATCGGAGCCCCAGTCACTGCAACAGTCACGGAGAATCTCATCGCTGGGGGTGCCGAGGTCGTGGTAATGTTGGGTGGCTGTGCTGCACTGCAGACAGAGATTGCTCCCGATGCAGCGATCCTTCCAACGGAATCGATTCGGGACGAAGGAGTCTCCTATCACTATCTGCCGCCAGATGAATCGGTAACAGCGACTGAACCACTCGTCGATTCCCTTGATAATGCTCTCTCAGAGGCAGGATTCGATACCCCACGAGGGCGAACCTGGACGACAAGTGCGATGTATAGAGAGACGATCCCTGAGATTGAACACTATCGCAATGAGGGAGTGGTATCGTTATGTATGGAATCAGCCGCATTCTGGGCTGTTTGTGAGTACCGTGATGCTGATGCTGCGACGGTGCATGAGATCGGCGACTATTTGACGCCCAATGACTGGGTTCCGGATTCAGACGCGGAACGAGGATTGCCAGAAATGATTGATCCAACCATTCAGGCCTTAGAGAACCATTTGAACGGAGAATAGTCTCACCTGAACGCTCCAACTAGTGGTGCATATCTCACCGGTCGGATTTCGTGAATACGAGGCAATAGGTGTGGTCATAGCCGTAGCCAAACCGTCCGGCTCTATCGTTGGGGCTGCCGTCTCCTTCCCAAGTAATCACCACCTCCCCATCGAAGTGAAACACGTTCGAAATACGCTCTGCGATGTCCCACGCTAGTGTTGTTACCCGATCTTCGTATTTGATATTACAAACATCAACAACAAGACGCCCATCAGGAGCAAGCACTGAGTCAAGTTGCGTAAATGCGGTTTCAATATCGTCAAGATAGTCTTCGTACGTACTGGTGCCCGAATAGTTCTGGAATGGGTTCTGCTCGCTCGTCTGTTCCATAAACGGTGGTGAGGTGAAACAACAGTCACAGGCTGGAAACCACGATGGATCTAACTCAAGTATACTCCCCTGGTGTACATGAGTGGGTGTTGAGACCTGCGACTGGATGTGCGAAACCCGGTCGGATTCGTATTCGAGACCATACGGCACCCGTTGCAATCGTTCAGCCACTTTGAGTGTGGTCCCATAGCCAGCGAAGATATCAATGACGTTCTCACCGGGCGCAGAATACTCTTTCAGAAAATGTTCGACAAGGGCATCTGGAGTGCGAACTTCGTCTGTATGTCCAACCGGTAACTCTTCGTCATGAGCGTACTCAAACGAGAGTGCTGTAGTCATCTATGGAGTGATTTACTACCGGAGAATAATCGAAGCTCCGGTCGAATACAGACGTACCACGAAGCGATGTGCAATCTACGCTCTGTAGTTAGCAAGTGGATTCTCACCGGTTAGTATAATATACTAACGCACTGGGGAGACTTCTTTACGATAAGCGGCAGGAATTTGAACATCACGACAATCTCTGGGATGGAAACGTCGTCCGCTCGTACAACTCACCGCTTTAGTTCGCTAATTATCCACTGGTTTAGACCGAAGCAAGTAGCTCATCGACGTGGTGCTTACCAAGCGCGATCGTATCGTAATCCTCCGTACCGATTTCCAACGTCGCTGTGCCAGACCACCCAACGTTTGCGAGTGCTGCAAACACCATCGCAAAATTAATGTTGCCCATACCAACTGGGAGATGCTCGTCATCACTTCCCCGTGTATCCACCAGATGGAGGTGACTGATTCGATCGGCATTGTCGGCACAGAAGGTGGCCATCTCAGTTTCGTTCATTCCAGCAAGAAGTGCGTGACTGGTATCGAAGGTCATCGACGCTTCGGGATAACGCTCTAGCAACTCTGAGAAGGTCGTTGCATCGTAATAGCTCGATACAATATTTTCGAGGCAGGGTTCTAGGTTCCGTTCGTGAGCCGCAGGGATCAACCGATTGAGTCCTTCGTGGACAAACTCACGGCATTCTGCCTCTGTCCAGCCGAGATCCCACGCATCGGAAGACGGATGAAACACGACCTTCTCAGCCCCTAAGTCCGCCGCAAGATCCATGCCTGCAGTGAGTTCGGTGATCGCACCCTCTCGAACAGGCGTAAATGGCACTCCAGGATCAACAGCAAAAGGAAGATGAACAACAATGTCGAGCCCTGCGCCTTCAAGCGTTGCTCGCATCGTTTCATGTTGATCTGTAATCCGCTCGCGGGCGTACGGTCCATCGAGCAGGAGTTCTATGAATTCGAATCCTTCGTCTGTGGCCCACTTAACGGCCTCGTCGAACGGCATTTCGAGACCAACCGTAAAGCCCAGCTCCAGACTGATTTCTTCTTTTTCTCCCGAATCATCTGTTGACATAGAACTATCTCTCCAACCCACTACCAATAGACATTCTGATTCCCTCGTTCCACTCAAGTCACGGACTGGCCAGAAATAGCAACGTCACAACGCTACGCTGGTTGGTGGTTGAGGGGCACGCTTTACTTAGCAACATCCGCGATTAGTTCTCCAAAGGGTTTTTTCCTCTCAGGGTGAGGAACGAATACTTATGGATTGACGGGATATCAACCGGGAGGAAATTGAGCGCCGACGTGACCGCTTGTTTGATCGTTTTGGTTCCGTTCCGGTACACGAGCGGCACGATACACCAGATTCTGACCGATTTGAAGAATGGATTGAGATGTCGAAAGACGGCTACATCGGCAGTTCCTATGCTCTTGTTAGTCGATCGCCAGATGACCTACCGCCGCTAACAGAGTCGATGGCCGTTGACGGCGATGAACAAGAACGCGTGTTACTGATCCTTGGACGTGGGGGCTCGAAGTGGGGAGTCCCTGGTGGTGGACAAGAGAGTAATGAGACGATGGAGGAAACTGTCCGGCGAGAAGTAACCGAGGAAGTCGGCATAACCGTCTCTGTGACAGGGATCAATCACATGCGCCATGAAATCTCCACCTGTGAGGGATATGACGAGCGACTCCATGTTCTTCGCGTATTCTTTCATGCCGATTACGAGGCTGGGTCGATCACAATTCAATCGGGTGAATTGAATGGAGCTGCGTGGTTCACTGACCCACCTATGATAGAGCGGTTGTTTCCATCGACGCAACGATTAGTTGCGACGTGGGAGAACGAGGAATAGCGCCCTCACGAGTTTGCTGAATAGTGGTATTCTCAGCGAATATACTTCACTCGAGATCTGGTGTGTCCACACCCGCTTAGTGCAACAGGCGGAAGTAGATATATAGTATAGAATGCCAAATCGAAGGCTAGCTTTTGTACACTGTTGTCGAGGACGACCGAATGCTCCGCACCGGACCACCTCGTCCGACTGACCGCTGCTTACGACGGTCGGACAGTCGGCCTGCATCGGACAGACTGACAGTCAGCTTTTCTCGTTGGAGGACACCACATTTCCGTAGTAATTCGGCCGTTTCCCGTGCTTCTCACGGCCCTGCTGCACGTTGTGGTCTGTCCGTCGTTGAGTTCACTCCATGCAGTTGCGCTCTCTCTGACAGTCCCTGTGGAGACCTACTGACGGACAGTCGCCTCTGCTGTTACTGGCAGTCGTAGAGTGTCGTGACAGTTGGACAGTCCCCGTCATCGCTGCTCGACGTCCAGTTTTTTCGGCAGGGTGGACAGTCCCATCGGCTGGATCATGCCGGAGTCCAGGCCATGCTGTTGCCACTGCTGACAGTCCTCTGTTGGGTAGTGGTTGGTGTACATGACGGCCTGTCGCTCGTAAACAGCCTCAGGTGCTGAATCCGTGGTTGTCGGTGTTGCGCTCACTGAAACCGTGGTGTGTCGCACAGACTGGCACCCCAGTGGTGCGCTCGAGGTCAGCACCTAGCTATTGCGTACCGATGTTGGCACCCGGCCACTGTTCACACTGTGAGTAGAGATATGTCGCTCATCGGCACCCCCTCTCTGCAGGTGCAGAGGGTGGCACCCAACGCTAGACGCATAGCGTCCTGTCGGGCCTGTCCGGCCAGAGGTGGACTGTCCGGCGTCGTCACGCCCGGTGACTGTCCAATGTGGTCGCAGCACCACGCTTCCAGTGGTCGTCACTCGGTATCTGGGGTCCCGCTGCTCGCGATGATTTGCATGAGTTTCGGTGTGGTTGCACTTTCCCTGTCGGTTCTGCTGTCGCTGTCCGTACTGTGCAGGCTGTGACTCACTGCTTCTCGCCGGCCGTGGGTACTATGGTCTTCGTGCTGTCTTGGACGCCAACGCTCTCGGTCCTTGTTCATGGCCTCACCTCAGTTTGCATTCGTCCTCTCTGCTGTTGTCCTATCTTCGGTCGACGCACTCGTTGGTTGCTCTGCTGGTCGCGCTGCGGGACTGTCCCCCCTCTCGTCTCTCTTTTTCCTCTGGGTCCGGCACGGCCTGACTGTCCCACGTCTTCACTCTGCTCTCTTTGCTCCTCGTGTTCTCGGGTGGACTGTCCCCACTGCTTGCTCGCTGCTGATGGGCTGTTCGCTCGTCGGTCTTCTCGCCTGTTCTGTGCCTGTTGGGGTGCCCCTGTTCACGTCATATTTTCCATCGTCACCATTGTGATAGGTTTGGGTGCCCCTCGCTGCTGGTGCACTCATCATTTGCTCTATGGCGCCCGCCTAGATTTTCACTTTGTTCTCGGGGCGTTCTCGCCCCGCGCTGTGTCGCGCACACTCAGTTCCAGTTTTTGATACATCTGTGGGATTCCCCCTTTGGCGTTATTTTTTGGTGTTGGTCACCGCTTCATGCACAGCAATCGGTATTCCTTGGTTCAATTGAATTCAACCAGAATATTATTGTTGGTGAAGTTCGTTAGCCTTGCATGTAGTAGACTATGCCATCTGATACATCCGTCACCCTGCCCCCCGCGGAAGCCGACGAGATCCAAGAGAAATTAGATCGTGGCAATGAGCATCGCCGCAACATCCTGAGCGCACTCGCCAGTGCTGACAGTGACGCACTCAACACGTCACAAATCCGAGAACGTGCCGACGCACCCAGCGGCAGCATGAACCACTACCTTACGGCACTCGCCGACTGGGGTGTGATCGAAGAGACGGGAGAGCGCGAGTACAGCCAAGGCGGTGGGCGGAGAGCGCGCGTCTGGCGGCTCACAGAGAAAGGAGCGGCATTCATCGAGGAGCGCCCGGATGCGCTCACAACGCCAAAAGGGGCCGCTACAGCGGAGCGCGTGACAGCACTCGAAAATCGTATTGCTGCGCTCGAAGATGAAACGCGGAAACGCCGAAAAGCGATGGTGGAAATTCTGAAAGTGATCGCTGAAGTCCAAGACGACGCCACTCAGCAACAGGTCAGGCAGATCGTGCGTGACTCCGACCTATAGGAGGTGGTCAAGCGACTCTGCCGTCTTCTCGTCCCCCGTCGCTTCGGGGTCGTCCGCTGTGTCCTCCGTTGGGTTTTCGTCGGTTCTCTCGTCGCTCACGTTGCTGTCAGTCTGTTCTGAGCGCTCGTCGCTGTCCGTGCTCTCCAACGTGTCGCCCTCGGCGCGCTCTGTTTCCTGTACCGTACTGCTCTCGGTGGCAGGCGCGCTCTCATCTGTCATTTCTGTGTCGGCAGTCGGTAGATCGGTGAGTGGTATCTGTGTGCTGCCCTCGTACAGCCGGAGGTCAATCGGCGTCTGTGTTTCTGGCGGCACCACGATCACGTCCCACTCCACCTCGTCGAGGTCGCCGTTCATCTCGTATTCGGGGATCACTGGCGGCTTGATGTTCCGCTCGCCACCGGTCGGGTAGGCGCTGGCGTCGGTGAAGATGTCCGCTGCAGAGTCAAACCGGGCATGGACAGTGCCGTCACTATCACGGAGAAGGTACTTGCCGGTCTGCTTGTCGTACACCCAAACGTTCTCCCGGCTTCCCGGTCGTGTCATCGCTTCGCCATCAATTCTGAGGGCCTGCGTGCCGGTGTAGAACCGCCGTTCGCTGTCGTCGGGATGATTGCTCCGACAGCAGAACGGCTCGTGAGCAACCGTATCATACACGTCTTTAGCCACCTCTTCACGAGTGAAAAACAGGCACCGATGACCTGCGTTGTGTGCCTGTGCGAGATTCCGCACCGTTTGTGAGGGTTGGGTACTCCCGGTGGTGTGCTCGCTTTCAATATAGGCGTCTTTGGTTCCAGCGAGACGATTCGGGATTTTGTGGTCCTCCCGATAGCTGGTCACTTTGTCGGTAATCTCCTCAGGGTCGTCGCTCGACCCGATAGTGAGCAGGTCGTCAATTCGGGCTAGCCCGTCGGGCATGGCGTCGCCGGTTTGCTCGGGGATCTCGAAGATGAACCCGAGTTGGGTCATTGGGATGTAGGCGTCGGCCATCTGGGCCCAGTGTTCGGCCTTCCCGTCGTTCTCAGTCTCCCCGAGATTCAAGAACCCCGTATCCAGTGGCTTCACGTGCGGGACGCCGTCTTTTTCGTCCCGATCAATGTATGGATCGGGGATCTTCAGTACAACCTCACGGAACACCTTGCCATCGTCGGTCAACCGTTTTCCCGGCAGATACCGATTCAGTCGCTCCACACAGTCCGCAACGGGAATCCAGCCGCCAGGATCGCCGTTGCGGATTGTCTCGTCGTAGATCGCTTTCAGTGCCTGATTGCGCCACCGTTCGTCGCTCATGTCGCCCGCGACTCCTATCGTCTCGGCGAGTGGATCGGTGGCATCGTCTCCATCGGCAATCTCGCCGAAGAAATGACTGTTTGCGGCCTGTTCTTCGGCCGTTTCGAGCGGTTCACCATACCGCTCCATCGACCGCTTTTTCAGCGCGTCGATGTCTTCCTGTGTGCGTGCTGCCTCGCCTAACACCTCTTCACGGACTTCGCGGATCGGCGGGAACGTGTCGATAAGAGTCGCGATGTCTTCATTTTCCTCCGTGTATTGGACAAGGTAACTCGAATAGCGAGAGATGTCCTCCAGATCGCTGGCGTCTATCCCACGGTATTGAGCGGCGGCATACCGAGAACTGTTGCCCGGCATCTTGAACGAATTCCAGATGTCGATGTTGTCCTGTACTGCACCTTTTACACCCCCGGTGTCAGTATCGCCTGGGAGTTGATTCGCCGGGCTCTGGCACGCCAGTGTACAGCGATAGCCAAGCCCACCCCCTTGCGAGAGGATGTGTGGAAGCATCGACTCGGAGGTTGTGAAGTTGTGAACCTCGTCGCCAATCAAGTGGAACGGGGCGTCGTTCTCGCTCATGAGCTTCGCGAGATACGTCGCCGCGATGTACGCATTCGATAACGCCGTCACTTCTGTCTTGCCCGCGCTTTCGGTGAACAACAGTGCAACCCATTTGCCATCATCAACAGCATCCTGAATCGAAAACGTCGCGTCACGTGAGCTAATCATCGACCGGATGCTATCTGATTGAACGTATTCATCGAACCGACCTGCAAGGGGATTCAAGTCAATGTTATCGTCTTGAGCCATTCGCTCGGCTGCTTGTGCGATGAAGGCGATTCGATCCTCTTGCATCCACTCGCTGAACTGCGCAAAGTTGCCTTTATAGCTTGCCGCAGCCGCTAAATCGAGGAAGGTACAGGTTTTGTTCGCTCGAAGTAGCCCCCGTGCGAGCGTGCGGGTAACACGCTTCATGACGGACCCCACGTAGTTGTCTGACCCACCCGCTTCCGCAACCATCATGGTAACCACGTCCGCCACTGCGTTCGTATAGGAGTCAAATTCGCGGGTGTCCGGCTCGACATGACTCGGGATTTCAAGGAGATTGAATCTCGGGATGCACTCGTCTTCGTCGCCAAGATCAACGACGACTACGTCCTCTTCTGGTCTGTCATCCGGCCATTCGGCGATGAATTCATCGCCATCTTGCCCCTTCGGGTCGATAATGAGCCCGCCTTCGTTGTCTTTCTCTGGGTCGTCGTGGAAACGACGCATCGCTTGTCCCGTAAAGTTGGTCAGTGCGACTGTTTTCCCCATCCGAGTTCGACCGCCGACGAACTGGTGTGCGTTCAGGAATCGGTCGTAGACGCCAGCCTCGATGCCATGGCGTTTCCCCCATCCATACCAGTATGGATCCCCGACGTCGGCGGCATCGATCATCGCAATCTGTTTTTCCTTGCGGGATGCCTCTTTGGAGAGACCAGCGGCTTCGAAATTGAACCGTGGCGTCCCCGGCGGGATACCCTCTCCCGGCGATGCGAGCGCCCACCGAAGTTTGTTCGTCGAAACGTCTTCGGCCTTCGGGATGTTCGTGAGTCCGGCAACTTCGATCTGTGGCTTGACCATCCGTTGTTCAGGAGTGTCGGGCCACTCTCGCCCGGCTGCTTGCGTTGCCACGTCGATCGCGTCGCTGCCGTTCTGTGGAATCGGGATGAACGTTTGGGCACCACGATACTCGTAGAAATTGTCGAACATCTCGGCGGTCGACGCGACGCGCTCGCGAGCAAGGTCGGGGTCATCACTCACAGCCACGATTCGAACGTGAAATTCCCACCCGCGTCCGTCGAGGTCCGACAGCATCTTTGCCGCTTGTTTGTCGGCCTTCGATGGCGGGTGCTCGAATTCGTCGCGGAAGAACGGATGCAAAAACCCGAGTGCGCTCCCGATCGGCGTCGGGAGGATGGCTCGCCGTTCATACGTTTCCTGATTGAGGAACCAGCGGAGTTTCTGGGTTGAGAGCGGCGATGTTACCTTGTCTTCTTTCGCTGTGAGTCCGTTGCCGTACGCATCAGCGATACCGTAGCCATCCGAAACACCGTTCTGCCAATCTGTCCCGGCGGGGCGAGCCATGACTTGCACAGCAACGTCAGCATCGACACCGCCGGCGTCAGCAGCGCCAACCATCTCAGTGAGGATACTCCCAGTTGGGTCGTTTCGGAACTCGTCAAGTTCGACGTTCTTCAGGGGGTAGAGCGAGTAGCGTCGGAGTCCAAGCGTCGCGACGGCCATGTGCTGGCCGTCATCTGGGGTGAGCCACGAGGCAGACCGCTGCTCGGTTCGTGAATCTGGATACTTATCGGGAAGTTGCCGACCGAGGAGTGCACTGGTGCGCTCGTCCCCGCCGACGTATTGGAGAGAGAGGACACGCTCGTCTGTTGTTCCTGACGCAACTGGGTCCGGCGCGTATCGCATTTCGAAGGCGAACGGGGCTGAGGTATTCTGCTCACTCCGTCGAAGTACTCCCTTCTTCGTCGTCTTCGCGCGTGGCAGCGACCGCAATACTTCGTCCATCCCATGGATCCCCGAATTGTCTTTGTGCGGACGAACGACGATCGCATCCTGCTCGACGCTCTCCAGTGCAGCAGTGAGGCGTGAGACATCATCTGGCGTGAGTTCGTGGGGTTGAAGCTCAGTCATGTGCCTCCTCGCCAGGCTGCTCGGTGCGTTCGAGGTGTGTGTCTGCCTCTGTCCGGTTCATCTCTGCATGATAGTCGGCGTCTTTGGAGCCATCTTTTAGAAAGACAAGTCGGCGACCTTGGTCGGTGATCTGATACTGTGACCATCCAAGACCGATAACCCGCTCGGCAAGGTTCGTGCCGCGATGGATCTGTCGGACAACCACTGTGTCGCTACTCTTCCGTTCAGCCGTGTGGCTGCCGGGGTAGCTGTTGAGATGCTCGACCAGTTCGTCTGCAGAGAGGGCTCTGGATTGCCGATCGGTCATCGTCTCACCCGACCCATCTGCAGCGAGTCCCTCTGTCACTGCCTCCGGATCGATGCTTGCGTCTACGTTGGGTGTGTCGTCAGTAGTAGCGTTATCGGAGCCATAGAGAGCGTCGCGCATCCAATCGCGGTAGCTCTGTCCCGTCCGGTAGGAGTACGTGATGCTCTGGGCGAGCACGGGGCTTGCTTCAACGCGCGTCTGAATCCACCCGCGTTCAGTGTTGAGCGACAGCACACATTCCGAATAGTCTTTATCAGCAGAGCCGGGGATGAGTTCCTTCTGGACGATGTCTGCGTGTTGTTTGGGGAGATTAAACTCCGACAGAGTGCGCGCTTTGACGAGTGGCGCGTTCATAATCTGGATTGTCGAACACTGTTCAACGATGGTTTCGCGTTTGTTCTCTTCGCCTCCGGTTCCGCTTCCAGTGTTTGCCTGCCGGACGAATTCTTGGGGCGACTGTGTGACGAACCACAGCGCAGCATCATACCGTCGCCACTCACGAGCGGCCTTGTTCAACCAATCCACCATCTCAGGCGAGTGCAAGAGGTTGTGCGCTTCGTCAATCACAAAGATGGTTTGCCCCTTCGTCTGCTTGATGAGTTGGGTCACTTGCCCAACAGCGAGCTGCAGATTGACCGACTTCGCGCCGCCTGTTTGTCCGGCCAGTTGGCGCATGTCCATGTATGCCAGTTCGGTCTCGGGCGTCAGGCCGTCGGTCGTCTCATTCAGGATGTTATGGTACTTTCCGCCGGGTTTGAATCCTGAGAGTTCACTCAGGAGATCTGCAATCCGCTCTTCCATCCCATCAATCTCGGCGAGTTCGTCGGTAAACGTGTAATCGCCGGGGTTTTTCATCATATCCTCGAGCGTCTCGAAGAGATCGCTCGGCGATGGGGATGGATTCCCGTGCGTCTCCGGATCGGACGTAATGCCCGCCTTGGCGTATGTTTGTTCGACGGCCTGCTCAATCATCGCGTGATACGGTCCCGGGTCCACGTCGTGCGAGCGGATAATCCCACAGAAAAATTCCGTTGCTTCTGTAACTTTCAATCGGTACTGGTTGTATGAGCCGCGCGTTGCCTTCTGGTCGTGATCGGCGGCCGGACGGATGTCAAGCGGGTTGATCCCCGTCTTGCCGTCGATAACGATGTGCTCTGCATCGTAGGCTTCGACAACATCCTCAAATCCGCCTTGGGTGTCACAGTAAATCACCGTCCGGTCGTCACCGTTGAGGTACCATTCATTCGTGCTTGACGTCACGGAGAAGGTTTTGCCGCTTCCTGACGGACCGACCGTAATGATGTGCGGAGCCATTCCTTGATCGAATGGATCGGCCTGGATCGTCCGTCCAGTCGTGACGTCACGGCCCCACCGAATACCGCCAGCGTCACTGATATCGGGGGTTGCTGCTGGGAGTGCTGCACCGAACACACCGCCGAGCGCAAGGTGCGTCTTCGTTTTTCGTCGGCGAACTTCGCCTTTCTCTGCATAGTGATCCCTCCCGAATGGCGATGCAGACCGATAGGCCGCGTGCTGATCACCAAACGGTGCGGAGATCGTCACCTGTGCGGGCGGCGATTTTAACTCCTTCTTCACGGTATCACACGCTGCTGTGAGACTCTCAGTGTCGGGTGCGCGGACAGTGACGTACCCCGAAAGTCCCCACGGCTGCGTGTTGACGCTTTGCAGCAGTTTGTACGCCAGAATGTACGCCGAGAGGTCGTCGTCAATCGTGATCGTTGAGACGTCCATACTATCAGCACGGTCCATTCCTTCAGCATCGATACGTGGGATCACTCGGTTCAGCTTCGAGATAACCGTCTCTCGCGGCTTCGGGTGGCCGTACAGTTTGATATCGAGGTCGACCCCCTGCATCGTATAGAGTCCGTGGAGGAACTTTGCTGGCGGTTGGACCGGCCAGTTCGACACCCAATATGTCCGCGCGACCGTATCGCCCACTTCGACGTGACGACTGTATTCGGCATACCACTCGGGTGCTATCGCGCGCTCTGTCGGCGTTGTTCCCGGTAGGTCGTCGGGAACATCATCGATATCCATTGGCGGGACAGCGGCCGTTGCCGCTGACTTCCCAACGTCATTCGACGGGAACGGTGTTCGGTCCCAGTATTCTCCGGCAAGGTTAATCGCCTCACGGGGTGAGAGCGGTTCTGCAGTGGCGTGTTCGCTGGTTCCAACAGCGTTCAGTGCCTCTTGCAGTCGGTGTTCAAGCTCGTCGCTGTCATCTGTTGCCGTGACGATGAGATAGTGGGTTGTTTCGTTTGCCCCTTCCTCTTCATCACGCTCGTCAAGCCACTCGCCAATCTCGCCGAGGAGACCGGCCAGATACGGTGTGAGCCGGGTTTGATACGCATTGAGCGCGCGTTCGTGATACTCATCTGCAGCCTGCGAAACGTCGGGGCGCGTCGTCGAATACATCGCAATCTCCTTGCCGTCGTCCGAGATCTCGCCGTCAACGCCTTGTGTGAATGTGCCGGACAGCTTCTCTAACATCCCGGGGTGGAGAAACTCCGTGTTGCTTCCCCGAAGACGAATCGGGACGATTGCTTTCCCATCGTGAGTCACCATTCCGGCGAACGTCGTCGGATTCGTCTCGCCGATCTCGACGGTGATGCTCTGCTCGACACCGTGGAGGTCTGCGCCGTGCTCGACCGCATCGTCATATCCCCACGGCAATGACAATCGCCGCCGGACGTGAGCGAATGCGTCAACAACACGCTCGTGCGGGTACATCGCCCATGACGAGCCGAACGCGGCACCCATCGCACAGAATCCTGCGACAATTGACCCACCGATACAGCCAACGCCGAGCAGTGGCGAGTCTTTGAGGGTGAACCATAGGCCGAGCAAGAAGAAAATGATAGATGGGAGTGCGGTCAGTGCCGTTGTGATGGGCACTTTGACTGGAAGACGGCCTCCTGTTGCATCAATCGAGGTGTCCACGTGTGGGAGCACTAACTGCCGAGGGTCGATATCGTCGCCAGAGTGGTTGTCGGGCTGTGCATCGCGATTCATTGAGGTGTTTGAACTCATGGTTAGTCGTCGCTCTTTGATTGTCCAGAATCACTGTTCGACAGCCGTGATGGGTGTCGATCTGACCGCCGTTCCCGCGCCCGTCGAAGCTCAGTGCCTCGTCGCGCCCGAGAGTTGTGTGATCGGCCGGCTTTCGACCGAACCCATCCTCTCATACCGCGGGTTGTTCGCCGAGTGCGCGACTGGAGTGATGAGCCGACATCGGAGCCTCGATCTGACAACCGACTTGTTCCCTCGGCTGCAACGGAGACCACTTTGCTCCGAAGCTCCTCCCCCGATGGCACACGGTCACGCAGGTTACGCATGCGTTCGGATTCTCCCGCCTTCCGGCCGATCCGGCCGCCAGTTGCGACAACCGAGCGAGGGATGAGCCGTTTCAGCCCGTAATATGGCAGGCCAACGAACGCAATCGTCACGCCGATCGCAACGAAGAGGAACGTTATCGCCGTCCCGGGGTGCTGCGGGTCGAGCGGAAGCTCCATGATAAATCGGAGAATGACGGCTTTGCCGAATTGAAGCGGGCTCAAGAGCAACGTCGCCATGATACTCCCGTTTCCAATCGTCTCTAAGACGAACAGATCCGACATGTAGAGACCGACCGAGAGCGGCCACAATGCGACGAACAAGTACGTCAAGATAACAAAAAACAGGTGGATAAGAAGCCCTGCGAGGATAACCACCGCATTATACATCAGCAGGCCAAACCCGAGAACTACCCCCACGCCGAGCTTTGCCGTATTGCCGGGTGTCGATAGAAATTGAGACCCCGACGGGACGAACGCCAGCGCTGCTTCGTTCCAGAAGTGAAACCAAAACTGGAGGAATTCCCAGCCAGCGATGATCAAGACGAGCGCCCACATAACTTTCTTCAACCGGTCTTTCCGTGAAACTCCTCGCGTATATCCGACGTTGAACCAGCCAATTCCCCACACTAACGGGAGAACAAACGCCGAGAGCATCCCGTACACAGTGGCAACGCCCACCCAGTACGGATCGTGAAACGACACCCAGGTTGCTGGTGCCATCGGATCACCGGCCGCTGGGAGCGTGATGAGACTCCGATGGAATTGATCAATGAGGCTCCCGACACCATTCGTGAATGATTTAGTTAACCCCGCAAGGGCATTCGATAATAACCCCCACCCACTCGGGAAATCCGGAACAAGCTCGATTTTATCAGGCACGCCAGGGACATTAGGTATTATCGCCCCGCCACCGCCGCCACCGGCACCACCTCCTGTACTGATTGTTGTACTATTCGCCGCTGTCGTCGTATTCGTTTTAGGGCTCATTCAGTCATCAGTGACTCCTAAAAAATCACGTGCTATTCCGTTCTCGGAGGCTATCCAGTGAAGACGTTGACTGCGCTGATGTGATCGAACGTCGTGAACCCAAGGGCCGAGAGGATCTCCGGACCAGCGCCGAGGACGACAGCACAGAGCAGCATGATTGCTGCACTGGCAATATACTTCGAGACGCTGTTTTGCCGTTTTGTGTCGTGGCTCATTTGGGCCATTCCGGCAGCACCGAACATGAACAGCGACCCGATCGAAAGCACCATCGTGAAGATCAACAGTGCGAACTGGATGAGCGTCCCGATGCCCGAGTTAAACAGCGCGTCAACACCAGCTTGGACATCGAGCGGCACGGCGGGGAGTGTCCCCACGATCTGTGCAGCGACTATTGCTAGGTCTATTCCGACCATAACATAATTTTTAGTTCTAGAAACTTAAGTTTTGCCCCACGTGGTGCATAATTAAAATAAAATATAATACATACCCCACATGGAGCACATTAAAGTGGGTAGATATCCAAGACTATTTTACACGATACCCGACAATATATCGAAAATCATGCCAAGAAAACCAGCAGACCCCTCGGCGGCTGACATTCTCGATGAGATGGAAGAATGTACGCCGTACGCTACATCTGACTTCTCTGACCAATATGACGTTAGTAGGTGGACTATTCAGCGGAGGTTACAAGAACTCTATGAGAACGGGCACATACGACAGAAGAAACATGGTGACAATCGAACCACATATTGGATAGACCCAAAGGAAACTTGCGAGGGTTCCAACGGAAGTGACTCAAATGAGTGACCTCCTCTCCGATATATTTGCCCATTCAAAAGCTATCGCCACGATAGGCGTGTACGCACTCGTCTCATTCTGTGTCGCCGCGCTGCTAACGAGCGTCGTCCCAGAATCATATCACATGGCGATTCTCGTCGGATGGATCCTATCGGGTCTGATTGTGGGGAAACTCATCAAAGCTCATTTCCTTTCTACCCAGCCAGCATAGAACTACCTCGCTCTAATTTTCTACCTCTGCATTGCTTTAGACATTGGTGTTCCATCATACCGGATTATAACGTCAGAGAGCCCAAACGTCCCTAATACGTAGCGCGAGTAGATCAGATCTGCTTCTCTACGGGACGGCTGACTACCATCTGTTAGAGAAATTGACACACATTAGTGTGTAGCGACGGCCATCGCGAAAGGCGATAGATCGGCGTGGTCGAAACGTTAGTATGCAGTTCTAACCAGTGATACTCAAAACGTGGCTTCGTCACTCATCCATCTCAGTATAGACATGCTCTGCCGTCACGTTCTCTAAACCCTGTTTGATAACGGCTGGATAGAAGTGTGCGTTCTTCTCGACGTCGTCCATCGGCACGTCAAACTCCCGCGAAAGTTCGAGCTTTAATTCCTGATAGCGGTAACCGAGGTCGTCTTTCAGCGACGGTGGCAGGTACATGTACGTTCCAACCGGCTCTTCGTCTTTCGATTTGTTCGCTTCGTCCGTTTTGTGTGTCTCGCTTGTTTTGTTCGTTTTGTCTACTTCGCCCGTTTCGCCTTCTTCGTTCTGTTGGCGTTGTTTGCGCTGTTCGTGGTTACGGCGCTTCTGGGCCATTCGGTTGGCTCGCTCGTCTTGATTGTTACTCATCGGTGGACAATGGTATTGAGCGCGAAGTGTGTGACAATCCGATCTGCGATCTGCAAAAACACGTCTTGCTGGTCGCACCCTTCCTCTCCCGCGAAGATACTATGGCCCGCTGAAAAGGCCCGTTGGATCTGTGCTCGCTCGCGGACTTGCCAGATTCGGAGTTCCTCAAAGCCTTGCTCGAACCACTCGACCATCTCGGTTGCCTCATTCTTGCGCACGTCGATCCGATTGATGAGGATCCCAAGATCGTTAATCGTCATGTCAAAATCCTCCTCCAGCACATTGATGTGATCATAGAGGAGTTCGACTGCTCGTTTACTCGTCGCCTCGGCTAACGCGGGCACAATCAACGTGGGTGCAGCGTGCAGTGCGTTGTCAGTGAGATAACCCAGATGGGGCGGACAATCAACGATGACGGCATCATAATCGTCTTTGATCACCGCCAAGGCGGGGGCCAACTGTTCGCTCCCACGGCGCATGAGCGTCAAATCGGGTTCGACACTCGTCATGTCGATATTGCTCGGGATTACGTCCATCTCGTCGTGTTCGCGAACGATGTCAGTAATCGCGTCTCGCTGATCCGAATCGGTGAGCACGTCGTAGAGTGTCGGTGGCTCGGCGAGGTAGGCATCTTCCATCCCGAGACCTTCGGTGGCGTTGCCCTGGGGATCGAGGTCAACAAACAGCACGTCGTACCCGCGGGCATTGAGTGCGCCAGCGACGTTAATCGCGGTCGTGGTCTTTCCGACGCCGCCTTTTTGGTTTGAAAACGAAATTGCAGGGGTTTCGACTTTCATCGGACGGCACCTCCGTCATGCGTTTTGCATGCTTTGTATGGTTCGTGTTGTTTGCTCATTTTGTATGCACAAGGAGTGCAAAACGCGCAAATAACATTAAGCTTATGTCGAATAGTGATGCAAAATGTTACGATAATTTTCTCAGACCCGGCAGTAAAAATCCAAATTCGTCTTAGTCAGCAGCTATCTCGCCAGTGTGGTTGGTTGCGTCCTCCATTGGCTCACCTTCGAACACAACGGGTTTGACGAACACGTTCTTGTGAGCAAGCACTGGCCGCTTTGCACGGCCGTTTTGCTCGTACTCGACAACTCCTGCCTCGTATAGGATGTCAAGGTCGCGTTTGACGATACTGATGTCTCGATCAACACGGCGACCGAGATCTCGCATTGATTCGAGATCGTCAGTAGCTATCTCGTCGAGTAGCTCCATCCTTTTTTCCGTGAGCACTTCTTCGGCGGTTGAGCGGGAGAGTAGCAACACATCGTCGAAGCCAGCTTCCGCTACTCGCCGAATGAACTTTGTTTTCTGATTCATCCTAATCCGTTCCCGTCTGGCTGCGGTGTTCTGACGATACGCCTTCCCTGGCATCACACGGTTGTTTTCTGATTTTCATGGCTATCTCGACCAACTCCAGTGAAGGGTTGTCCCCTTGGTCTATGATGACTTAGGAGGTCAACAGTTAAATAGCTACGGGATATGTGCTTATGTAGGAGAATTTCAATAATGGCCGGACCCCAGAATTTTGAGGACAACCTTGGGACGTGGCGGGGGCGAACGTATCTTATGGCGGTCCGAGGGACCCCAGACTACTTCGACCCTGACGACTTTTCTGTGAATGTATACTACAAAGACGCCTCAACTGAGAGAAGTATCGATATCGCTCGTGTTGATACATCCCATGGATATACTCATATGGACCGCCTTTTTCGTGATCCGAAAGATAAGAAGCCCGTTGAGTGGGACATTTGGGAAGCCATCGATCACTTCGAGGAGTACTGGCCCCGCTATGCCAAACAGTTTGAGAAAAATTGGGGCTAACACATTTTTGCTACAACTGTATACCCCCACAAAGGTACTCCTGGAGAGTATCCACTGCCTCATGTTGCACTAAGCGGGTGTGGAGACACGCGATCTCGAGTGATTGTGAAGAGGGCTGGGTTCGTTCAGGAGACGGACTTCTGTAGATCAGCGTACGGACTGTCACTGACGGCGACCGATGAGCGTCTCTCTGAAAGAACGATGACCGCATCATCGGCTGTGTCGGCCCTCGTCGACATGAATCTCTTCTCGTGCTCACTACGGAGGGAATGGATTAAGTCTCTCGTCCGGAGGTGTTGCCCCATAGACTTATCCGTCAGAGAGACCGAGTATATAAATACGGAATCATACGTATCCACTGTGTGTTTGTGCCCCACTGACAAAGGGGCCGCTTGAGCCGGATTCACCGGCCGTGCAGGGTTACTCCCTCGTTCTCTTCGCGTGATCGGCACGCGGAACGCATTCTAGTAAATATGTTCCGCAACACCAGTCACACGACCATGAGACAACAGACCACTTCCACGCCACTCGACACTGGCCTCGACATGTTGAGTTCTTCACACCGCCGCCGCATCCTGCTAGCAGTGTTAGAGGACAATCCACGCGACGAAGATGAATTCACGCCAGACGCTCCGGACGACGAGCTCACAGCACTGAAAACGCAGCTTCACCACGTCCATCTCCCGAAACTAGCCGCCGCGGGCTATATTGAGTGGAACCCTGGCACGGAGACAATTCGTCGGGGGCCGAACTTCGATGAGATTGCGCCACTGCTCACCTTGATGAGCAACCATGCTGACGAATTACCCGCCGATTGGCCCTAGTCCACTGTTTCCCATTTAAACCGGTTGTGTCTCCAACCATTCTTCAAAAATAGCGTTGCTGTTCTGTAGTCATGCAGCGTGGAACCACACGACCACCATCACACAGACACCGATTCGGTCGAACTCACGAAAAAAGAACTCTTACGACTTCTTGCGCATCCCCGCCGTCGGTATCTTCTCCATCGTCTCAATCAAACAGAGCATCCCTTTGAACTGCAAACACTCGCACGAAAGACTGCTGCGTGGGAAGCCGACATGGCACCTGAGACAGTGTCTGCAGAGTTCATCGAACGCGTCCGCATGTCGCTCTATCACAAACACATTCCGAAGTTAGCGGCAGCTGGAATCCTCTTCTTTGACGAACGATCAGAGATGGTTACGCTCGATACATCGTCCTCCCACTTCGAAGTGGTCGCAGAAGCTATTGCAGATGGCGATCCTGATGATATCTACGAGTGAGTGAACGAAGCGACCCACTCACTGGTGTAGTCGTCCATAGAGAGTACTACCATTCACGACGGTCGATTATTTCTCTTTCTCGCTGGAGATGTCCTGAACAACGTCAAGCATTTTTTCGACGCGCGAATCGGCGGTGTACGAAATGCTGTATGTTGCCTCGTTGTACTCAAGCAGCCCATGATCCGCGAGCTTTGGAAGATGGACGTGCTGCAATTGAATCGCGAGTTGACGATGAGTGTCCTCATGTGACCCATCGCTGAGTTCTGTCAGGTGATCAAGCAACTGCTCACGGGAAATTGTCGTCTTCGCGCGTTCGGAGAGATAAAGAAGGATGTGGCGGCGGTGCACATTTGCGAGTAATTTACATAGTGTATTGAGAGAAACTCGGTTAGTTCCCTGGTCGTCACCGTCTCCTCGAGTGGTACTACTGCTCTTCGATAGTTCATCTGAAGTCATCTGTATGGAGCACTCCGTTTCTGTCTGGTGGTTGTATTACCGACTAAGAGACAGTTTAGTGTTATAGTGCAACCATATTTTTGCTCGGGGGTTGCTGTGCGAAGTCTTTTATAAGTGGATGCGAGCCGGATGCGAGTTCCGTCGGCGTAGAGACAGCAAATTGTACACTGTTGTCTCGAACGTGAGCTAGCGAATGGATATTTAGTGGAAACTAATCAGTCGCGTCGGCGTCCATCGAATTGAGAAACTGGTTGAGCATCTTCAGTTCAGCGCCCCGAATCCGTTTCGAGAACGCTTGCGACGAAATATCCAATTCATCGGCCATCTCTTGGAGGGTGATTTCGCTCGGTGTTGCAAAGTAACCCCGTTCGTACGCCATCACCAATGCTTCTCGCTGTTCGGGGGTAAGTCCGAGCGTATAGCCACCACTGTCCTTCTCTGTTAAAGAGAAGACGCGATCTAAATGCAGATCGATATCGGTGGCTGTGAGATAATTGTAAAATTCTGCTAATCGGTCGTGGCTCTGAAACCGCACCCGGAACACCCAGTTTTCACGCCCATAAGCTTCGAGAAGGACTGCTTCGGTCTGTGCAAGCCCCTCTAGTAATGAATCCACTTCCTCGGTCCACACTGCCCGGTACAGCCGACTCTCCCCGATGCGGTCGAGTTCTATGAGGTCATCGACGTGGAGATCGTCACGAACTTGTGTCTCAAATTCCGGAAAGACATCGCTGTCGACCCAGAAAAACGGCATGACAGCGTCTGATGTCGGGACGATCCGCTCGAGTTCGATCGTCGTATCTGGGATTTTCGCCATTGATGCACCGAACATAAACTCGTTGGAATTGATGGTGAACTCGGCGATAATACTCATAGACGCTGTACGGCACCCAACAGTGTAGACTTGTCTGTGATGACTAGCGTAGAGGAAAGAGTGAAAATAAGAGAGCAGTTCGAACTGTTAAGTCTGTATACAATACTAACCTTTGCGCTACCACCGAATCCTAGGCACCAATGAGAAGCCAAGCACAAGCCGCAGCCCGCGAAAATCTTCCTCGTATCTACTCCTTATCGCGAGAACTACTTAAATGAGAACTGGTCAGTGGCCATCGCCCTCCTTGACATGGAGTGAACCACCGCACTCATTACAGCAGTACTGCTCCGGGTTACGGACGGTCTTCGAGCGTCGATAGCGGGGGAATCCGACCGCCGCAGTCCTCGCAGACAAGCCACCACTTGGGTGTAGTGAAGTGTTCGCAGTGTTGCGAGGTGTCGAGGGTGTCAGTCAGCGGGTGAACGTCGTCCCGTGATCTGCCTCGCCGAACTCGTATTCGAACTCACCATCACGTAATCTGGAGACATGGGATGGGACAGACCCTTCATTAAATACTGTATTCGATATACTTGCTAATCCACGTCGACGTTTCGTCCTCTCGTATCTCCACGAGCTCTCTATACCAATCAAACGAAAGTCGCAGATATTGTTCTGCAGCAGAGTCGCTGTGCAAATCCAGCAAAATAGACGTTCGAAAGTGTGAACTGCGCAATTGAAAGAGTTGAAAATTAGCTTTCTCGTCGCTCCTCTACGGTTTCCTCACTAAAGTGGAAATGGTCGAATGGCTGGATATGCCGCTCGCGCATGATCTCGGAACTCTCAATCGTAACGCCAGAGTCGTGCAGTGTGTCCGTGATGCGCGTGATATCCTCGGTACTCGTCCCAACCGCTTCCACGTAGATATTTCGTTTCCCAACAAGCATCTCGCGTACATCGACCACACCCTGCACAGCAAGTATCTTCTGGACAAATTCGCCTTGTTCGGTTGCGGGCGCGGTACACACGAATAACACGCGCAGCGGAAGGTTGGCGGCTTCATAGTCAATCTCGGGATGATAGCCCCTGATAATGCCGTCTTCTTCGAGTTGCGAAATCCGGTTCCGGACAGTGCTCGCGGAGACACCGACTGTTTCAGCAATCTCTTCGGTCGTTGTATTCCGTGCGTCTCGCTGGAGATGATAGAGAATGCCTTGATCAACGTTGTCGAGTCCTCGACTCATACGCTAGAGAAGATCGGAAAGACCTAAAGAATATGTGCGAGTATCTGAGTGGCATCTGAGCAGCTTTCTTAGTCATGGATTCACCCGGTTCCTCAAACGTCGAATAATGTGGGAAATATACGCTGTTTAACTCTACACAGCACAATATGGAGACGAAAATCATGCTACTCGATACCAAACTCTTCGTGCTCTCTAACAGGCAGAGGCGCCAGCTTCTCCACACACTCAACGAAGACAACACGCACAACACGTCCACTGTTTCTATGAACGCTGGAGAGACAAATGGTGGCGATCGAGAGCACACAAGTGCACTGTACCATGTGCACTTGCCGCGATTAGAAGATCATGGCCTCATCACCTGGAATCAAGAGACAGGTGATGTGAGAAAAGGCCCGCAATTCGACAAGATTGAACCGTTACTCGACACACTCACAGAAACGTACGATACACAGTCAGGTGATGGCCCGCCCGACTAATTCGCTTGAGAAACTGCCACTGGTGTGGCAGTTCGGGTACGGAGTGGCGATTGGTTGGGACCCATCAAAACTCCGTACCATGTCGTCCTTCGTGGTCGTCTGGTATAACCCTACTGTGATTATCTGGGTTACTGATTATATATCTGAGTAGTGAGTGCAGAAATTTGCATCGCCTATTGCTGATCTCACCGAACACACTCTCGACACTACTGTGAAATTAGCAGCCATATCGCAATAGATTGCGCATTCAAGAACTAAGGTGTGTGATTATCCGAGTGAGTGCGGTGATCACTGGTGAATTAGCAATATGACCGTTCGAAGATGAGTGCCATTGATACGTATCGACGCGCATAGCCTCATTTATGCTGGACAGTGCTGTTGGGCGAGTTCGGTGGCTTCAACAACAACTGTCTTGTGAGCAACGACAGAACGGTATGAACAAGCCCGGCATTCCCGGGCAAATGGTTGGGACCCATGAAGGACTTATCTAATCACCAACAATCGATCGAACTGCTCCAACAACTTGGCTTGAAAGAGTACGAAGCAGGGTGTTTCGTGGCATTAGCACGCCTCCCGAAAGGGACGGCCAAAGAGATCAGTGAAACCTCCGACGTACCGCGAACACGCGTCTATGATGCAATCCGAGTGTTAGAAACCAAAGGGCTTGTCGAGATCCAGCATTCGAATCCCCAGCAATTCCGCGCCGTGCCAATCGAGGAGGCCGCCGAGACGCTGCGCCAAGAATACGAATCGCGGACGGACACACTCATCGAGGCGATAGAGAACATCGAACCCGCGATTCCGGATGGTGATGAGGAAATTACGCACGAAGTCTGGGCGCTCTCAGGGACCACTGCGATTTCGAATCGTACTCAACAACTCATCGATGCCGCGGGGAGAGAGATCGTGCTCATCGTCGGGCGGGACGAAGTTATTACTGACGGGTTGCTTGAACAGCTCCAAGAAGCACTGGACACCGGTCTCGATGTGCTGGTTGGCACACAAACCGAGGAGCTCCGCAAGCACATTGCAGAGGCACTGCCCGATGCAGAAGTGTTCGTCTCCGGGTTAGAGTGGCTGCACAGTTCACCCTTTGAGGCCACCGACGATACGACGATCAGTCGGCTACTATTGATTGACAAGAACACAATTCTCGTGAGCTCGGTGCATGAGACGGACACTGGTGGGATTGAGACGGAAAAAGCGGTGTTTGGGCGGGGGTTCGACAATGGGATTGTGGTGATTGCCCGACGACTGATGGCGACCGGCTTACAGCCGGCTGATGATCCTGAAATGCCCGGCGACGAATGACTGCTCGTGTCTTATCCCTCAGTCGTCTTGTAGGAGTTCGAGTTCGACATCGTGTTCGCTGGTCACTGTCACCCGGTACCCGTCATACTGAAACGAGACAGAGCCGTCTGCTCGCGTCGTGCCATTGGTTCGTGGCGCAAAGAGTTCATCCAGGGCTTCCGGGTTGATCACCTCGTACAATGGCTTGAGCTCCTCTGTCGGACATCCCTTCGCGTCTGCGACGGTGATCAGCACGTGCGTACTCAGTGAGTCTGGCGATGCAGCAGGTGGCCGATCGTTAGAATCCGTCGAGTCCATAGGGTAAGTTCTCTTGGAAATAGCGGTAATAAACCGGGAATACGATGGATTTACCCGCTATTTCGTTCGCTACAGTCTACTGGCGTATGCCTAATATAACCTGTGGATATCTCAGCTGAACTGTTGGACGACTTCCCACAGAAAACCCTCTAAAGGCGTAGCAACGACACTCGCACCGCTCTGCCTGCTCTCTCCTCAGAGCTCTTCTTCGGATTGTGCAAACTCAAGGACTGTTTCGACACGCTCGCCGTCACGGTAGCGAATCGTTTCGCTTCGCTCATCGTACCCAATCAGATTGTAATCGGCCAGCTTCGGTAAATGGATGTGGCGGAGATCAGTCTCAAGCTGTTCAGGCGGGGTATCGACGTACTCACGTAGAGCCGCAACGAGGTTTGGGAATTTGACAGTCTCACCGTCCATCGTCGCAAGGTGGTACATGGTATACCGCCGATGGGGGTTGGCGAGTAGGTTGAACAGCGATCCGAGCGAAATCTTTGGATGATGAGCCGTATTGGGGGACATAGGACACCTCATTGTGAGACAGGAGCGGCAACCATCAGGCTTGACAACCCCGAAGGGGTCTTCACTCACCAATTCATTCGTTTTTGTTGCTCCGATCTGTCTTGCGTAAAAGGGGCGCCTTGTAAGTAGAGCTTATGGCTCAGTCTGGAGGACCCAATGTTCCCACCAGTCAACAATGGACTTCTCGGCGGACAAGAGCCGCTTTATCCGTAGAGAAAATATCAGACTTTCTTGAGGCTGGTCATCCTCCAATTGCACTGCCGCTTATACTGCCCACAGGAAGTCAATCGGCTAAATCGGCCAAATTCGTGAAGTTGATCTCACTGCCGTCGCACGTTCTATGTTGGTTATAGAACTAATCACGCACCTTGAAACCCGGTGAAATCCCAGAATTCAGACTACTTTCCTACGATCTCGATTAATATATGAGACACGACCGTAGATTCTATGTCGCTGATCGTGCGATGACAGGGCTCTGTGAAGAATAGTTGCCCATCTCTCAAATCATCCGTGCAATTCGCCGGTCGAATCCCTGATTCGAGTGAATCGGCCGTGTTGAATCCCTTACGTGGTGATCGGTTTCAGCCAATGAGCTACGAATACCTGCTGATAGTGACCATCTACTGGATCACAACTTCAGCACACCAAGTACAGCGTATGCCTATTCGCATTGAGGAGTTCGAAGCCGGGGACCTCCCAAGTGGCCCAAGCATACCTCAACAGGTACTTGGCTATCTCTATACAAACCAGGATAAAGCGTTCACCCGGTCGGAAATCGCTACCAGTATTGACGAAGATCCGAACACAGTTGGGACAGCCCTCTCGCGGTTGAAACAGCGTGAACTCGTCCGACACAGAGGAGAGTACTGGGCGATAACGAACGATCTTGATCGGGTTGCAGACGCGTATGCGCTCCACACGATCACGGAACGGCTCAATCAAGACGAAGGAGCGATCGAACCTGACGAGTGGGACGCAGTCGCTCCGGACGAACCGCATCCAAGCGAGCGAGACGAATAAATGCAACCGGAACGTGGCGATGTGGTTCGAAGTTCGGACCCGTTCAAACTGGGCGAAGATAGCCAACGACCGTGGCTCATCGTCAACAACGAATCGCATCCGTTCGGCGACGAACAGTACGTGGCAGTCACTATCTCGACCAAAGAATACGGTGATTCGATTCCTTTGGAGTCAACCCTATACGTGTGTCGGGACTGCGGTGACGGCATCGAAGATCCTGAAGACACTAGCAGATGTTCCCAATGTGGGGGCCATTTGATGAACAGTAGCGTTCCGCACGACGACTAAGAAGCGAAAATTCGTCTCTCATTGAGGTCTCTAGAAAGAGTCCATTCTTCCGAATACTCGAGTACAGACACCAACGATAGTGAACACGAGCGAAGATTTTCTCGCTCAGTTCAGGGCCGCTGTCACCATGCCCACCGACCGAGGCGTCGTACGAACGTTGATTGACCTGGCCATTCTTCTAGGAAGTATGGCAAAATTCCCAGACGAGAGAGAGCTCGTACTGCGAGCGCGTTCCCAGTTGGAACAATGGACAAACAGTGCCCGAATAGAGGCATTCAGTGAATTGTTCGAAGGTGATACTTCACTTCTCGACCCCGAGGAGTTGCAACGTCTCGATGCCCTCGACTCCGTGATGGAACGGCACGGTGGCGATGGCGTGTGGGGTACCGATCAATACGGAATCCATACCGCTAGGACCACAAGTTCGGAGAATTCGGTCGGGATTGTTTGTGTATATCACCCTCAAATCACCAAAGACTCCGTTCTTCGTGGAGACGATGGTATCGATGACGAGACCGAAGAGCGACTCAATGCAGCACTCTGGCAATATAGCGAGCGCGTTGCGACACTCATAGGAGAACGACTCGATGAGTTCATTCGCCAGACGCAGAGGTGAATTATCCCACTCTACTTGCTCTCTGAGGAAGGGAGGCCCAACACCGGAAATCAGCGAACGCTGTGTTCAATTCTGCCTTTTCCACTTGATTAATTCCCAGATGGCGAGAAATACTCGCTCCAGCCAATATCGGGATGGAGGAGGAAAAGAGGTAGCGACGATTAACAGAACCCCGATTATCACGTTCACATAGGGTTGACGCCTCGAAAGGCAAGTACACTTTATCTTCGATGCGTATTACTCGGACCCCAGTTGTGTTCGCTAACACTTAGCGCGTTCGTGTTCCGGCATGAGGTTGAGAAACACGTTGTCCTCCGCGCTACACTCTGGGCAAGTATGGACGAAATGGAGGCCATCGTCATCGCGCTTTTCGATTCGCCACTCCGACCGGGACTGGGCTTCGTTCCCACACACTTGACAGCTTTTGGGATGATCCTAGAGGTAAGATTACATGAAGTCGATGAACGATTGCGTTTCATGACGATGTGACCGCATCGTTCGTTGGCTACGACGGCCCCACGTATTAG
>NZ_JBXGLH010000029.1:0-27023 GCF_056892285.1 Haladaptatus sp. HS23
AAGCCTGTCTGCGTTTCGGTCAGTACTGGAGTGCGCGAGCCTCTGGGAAATTCGATTCGCCGCCTTCCACTCATACTTGCATTCATTGACCCCCACAGAGCACCGGCTCTGTGGGGGTTTTTGTATTTCTTTCGAACGCCCAGTGACATCTCTCGTCGAATCGTCCGATGACAAGTCATCGGTAATGAGCCGTTACCATGCATGACGTGCATACTGTCGAGAACGAAGAAATGGATGACGGAGAGGGATGACGATTTCGCGAGCCATTCACCTTTAATAATCTGTCGTGAGAAGGGTGGATATAGGAATGGTCTCCATCGATTCTACGAATCGGAAACTCCTCATCGTTGCTCCGTTGGTTCTGTTGGTCGTGGTTGCTTTCGCCATCAACTTCGTGGATCTTCCATTGGGCGGCAACCACGAAACCGAATCCACCCCGCCGAAACCGGTGAAACACTGTCAAACGATTTCGAAGCCGGGGAACTATGTTTTGAAGGGCGATTTCGGGGGAGCGACCGGGTTAACCGGCAGTTGTATCGTGATTAACTCGAGTCACGTGACGTTGAACGGGTCTGGACACTCCATCGAAGGACGGGGAGTGACGGATACGACGGGACTGCTCGTCGATAACGCGAGTGGCGTCTCCGACGTGACGATTCACTCGGTTCGGGTGTCACACTGGAACCGTGGTATTCACGTCTCGAACGCGTCGTCGGTGACGATTCGAAACGTGAGCGCTGTTCGGAGTACGGAGGGAATCACGGTGTGGAACAGCACAAACGTGACTATCGAACACTCTCGGGCGGCACGGAACCTGTTCGGAATCCTCGTCGACAATCGGAGCGAGAACGTGGACTATTCGACGCTCCACTATCACGAGAATCAGCTCAACAGCACGCAAGGACGCGGACAACTGTCCTGAGTCATTCGGGTTGTTCTTCGCCCGGCGCTCGTTTTTTCCGTTTTTTGATAACGTCGGCCCAGTCGGGGTACTCTTTGCGTTCGGTTCCGTCGAAGTCGGGGTCTCCCGACATGGCCTTTATACTTCGGGCATCCTCCAAGTCCCAGACTGCGCCGTCCTCGTGGAAGAGGCCGTTGAGGACGCCGTTTCGGCGCATGTACAGAGAGAACGCGGGTTTGAGCATAAGCGACCAGAAGAAGTTCCCGATGCCGGACGTGCGGATGGTCGGTGCGAGCGAGGAGTAGTCGGGAACGGCCGCGTTGCCGGACACATCGGCGAAGAATCCCTTGCCCGGACGAATCCGTTGCCACTCCGAGAGCCACACCGGTTTGTCGAGTTTCTCTTGGAGGTTGTTCGCCTGCCGGAGAACGCGGTTGTACAGCGCCGGACTGCGCGCGAAGTTGTAATGGAACTGGAGGATGTCCATTCCCCAGTCGAGATACTGAGCGTTGTTCGCCAGACTGGTAGACCCTACGGAGAGGGGGATTTCGCCGCGATAGTGGGTCATGGTATCGACGATTTGCTTGAAGAATCGGATGTCCTTGTTGTTCCATCCGGGTTCGTTCGTCAGTTCGATGGCGAGGAGACGTTCGTCGTCGCGGTACTCCCGCATGACCGAGACGATGAAATCGCGCGGGTCGTCCCACAGGGATTTGTTCGCCATCGTCCGCGTGGAGGGGGAAAACGATTGGACGGCGGTTTTCACGTCGTCGTGGACGAGGTTCTCGAAGGTGGGTTCGAGTCCGACGCTGTCGAACAGGCCGAGGAGAACGCGGATTCCGTGTTTGTCGGCGGTGTCCAACAGGTGTTCGAGCGACTCCATGTGGTCTTCGGGCTCGACGAGCCAGTATTCGTAGCTAAGCCATATTCGAATGGCGTTCAGGTTGAGGCTCGCCGCGTAGCCCAAATCGCGTTCGATGACGTCCGGGTCGTAATCGTGCCACATCTGGTAACGATTGAAGGCACGTGCGGGGATGTAAATCGCACCGCGAACGTCCACGGGAGCGTCGGTTTCCGGGGGAAGGTTCAGGTCTCGTCGTCTCTCGGTTTGTGCGTCGTGACCGACGGTGCGGACGCTACCGGCACCCGCGGTACTGGAGAGTCCGATGGTTGTACCGATACCAGCGAGGAACTGGCGGCGACCAACTCGTCTGCGCATACTCTTCATCCGCTTTCGAGGGACAACAATCTGTTCCCTGACGGTCCACCATGAAAAGATACTGATCGGTATGTGTTCCTGTCATTCCTCGCGTGATTCGCCACGCCTTCCCCTGTCGGCCGAGGCTATTTGCGGTAGGCCGTGGAACGGGTAGGAAGAATGGGAGTTGCTGGTATTTCGGTCGATGTGAGCGGCGGGTTCGTCACCCTGGTCGGTTCGAACGGTGGTGTCCTCCCGCCGTTGAGCGGGGAGGAACTCCTCTTTTTCTTCGGGCAACTGTTCGTCCTGTTGCTGGCCGCGCGTGCACTCGGAGAACTGGCTCGCGCGTTCGAGTTCCCATCGGTTCTCGGGGAACTGCTCGCGGGTATCGTCCTCGGGCCGTCGATACTCGGGAACCTCGCACCGTCGGTCTTTCTCGCCGTCTTCCCGCCCGCTCCCTTACAGTATCATCTCCTCGAAGCCGTCTCGTGGTTGGGACTGGTGATGCTGTTGGTCATCACGGGGTTCGAGACCGACCTCGACCTCATCGCCAGTCGCGCCGGTCGCGCGGGTGCGATAGCCGGTACGAGCATCGTCGTCCCGTTCGCGTTCGGGTTCGCTATCGCGTGGGTTCTTCCGAGCGTTTTCCTCGCGGACGGAAGCCGACTCGTGTTCAGTCTTTTCATCGCAACCGCGTTGAGTATCTCCGCGATTCCGGTTATCGCGAAAATACTCATCGATTTGGACGTCATCGACCGGGAAATAAGCCAGCTGACCATCGCGGCGGGAATGATAAACGACACCGTCGGCTGGATTCTCCTCGCGGTCGTCGCGGGACTCGCACGCCAGAGCGGGGGACAGGCGGTCGAGACGGCGGGAATCACGGCCCTCTTTCTCCTCGTGTTTCTCGCGCTCTCGTTCACCGTGGGCCGGTGGTTCGTCGCGCGTTCGCTTCGATGGGTCGATGTGACCTTCGGTAGCGACCTCGCGCTCGTTACGACGGTCACCATCTTGGCGCTCGGTGCCGGGACGCTCACGCACGCCCTCGGACTGGAGGCGGTCCTCGGCGCGTTCGTCGTCGGCATCCTCGTCGGTCGGGTGAAACGCTTCGACCAAGCCGCTCGCCACGTTTTCGAGGTGTTCACGCTCGGCATCCTCGCGCCGATTTTCTTCGCCACTGCCGGCCTTCGCGTCGATGTGACGACGCTTTCGAGCCCCGGCACGCTCCTCGTCGCGGGTGCCGTCCTGCTGGTTGCCATCGCGGGAAAGTTCCTCGGCGCGTTCCTCGGAGCGAAGGGAAGCGGACTTTCGAACTGGGAGGGAATCGCTATCGGTGCCGGGTTGAACGCCCGCGGCGCGCTCGAAATAATCGTCGCGACCATCGGCGTCAGCGTCGGCGTCCTGACCGGGACGACGTACACCATCATCGTCGTCGTCGCTATCGTCACCTCGCTCCTTGCTCCGCCGATTCTCCGCGTCGCGCTCGACCGTATCGAACCCTCGGAGGCGGAACGACGACGCTCGGCCCGTCGCGAGCGCGAAGCACGAAGCTTTCTCGGGTCGGTTTCGCGCGTACTCCTTCCCACCCGCTGTAGCCGCGACGCGCAGTTCGCGGCGCAACTCGTCGGCCACGTCGCCCGGAACCGGGAAATGGACGTCACGACGATGTACGTGACCGAGGGGGAAGACACCGTTTCGAGCGGATCGCTCGTGGCTCGCGTTCGCTCGAAACTCCTGCCCGCAACGTCGCGTCCGAGAGCAAACGACACGGACGAAACCGCCGCTGGCGCGGAATCGACTGCCGGAGCGGAGTGTCTCTCCGTGATGGACCGACAGTTGTCGCTTCCGAGCGACCGAACGGGCCACCGTACGGTCCCGATTCAGGGGTCGGCGAGCGAAACGGTCATCGAGGAACTCCGTCGCGGCTACGACCTGCTCGCGGTCGGTGCGAACTTCGGTAGCGACGGTTCGCCCGCTTCGTCCCGTGACGACGGTCCGACTCCACCGCTGTTCGAGACGGGCATCGACCGCGTGTTACAGCGGACGACCGCACCGGTCCTCGCCGTGAGCGCGAACGGGCTCTGGGATGACGGCGGTTCCAGCCGAGACCAACCGCTCGACTCGGTTCCCATTCGTCGAATTCTCGTTCCGACCGTCGGCACGGAGTACAGCCGTCACGCCGCCGAAATGGCCTTCGCCATCGCGGCCGATTCGAACGCTCTCGTCGAAATCGTTCACGTCGTCGACGTGGGTCGGCTTCGGGAGTTGTTCGTCGGCGAGGGGGACCTCTCCGAATCTGTTCGGCTCGGCGCGGAAATCGTGGACAGGGAGGCGACGCTCGGCCGTCAACTCGGCACGTCGGTCCTGACTGACGTCCTCGTGAGCGAACATCCCACCCGTGCCATTGTGGATAAGGCGGCGGAGAGCGGTGCCGATTTGGTCGTTCTCGGAAGCGGGTTGCGACCGTTGTCCCGCCGCGCCTTCCCGGACACCGCGCCGAATACGTACTGAAAAACGCCCCGTGCCCGGTCGCAGTCGTGAGTTCTCGCTAACACGCCACGAAGCCAGTATTTTCAACGTCCCACGACTATTGGGGGTCTGTCAGACGTGCTACATGACGTCCCCCCCGAGTCACGAGGAAATCATGTGGGCGACTATGTAAGCACGGCTATGCGAACCTCACGATGCGAAACATCGCCGCCGACCTCCTCGTCAGCGTTCTGTACGGAGGCATCCTCCTCTCCCTGACGCTCGTGACGACGGGGAAGGAGATGTCCATCGACCTCCCCACCGTCGTTCCGATAGTAACGTTCTCACTGCTCTCCGTCGTCGGCGTCGGATTCTCGTTCGCCGGATTGGCGCTCCTCTACAAACGAATCGAGAACGTGTTGTTGCTCGCCGAGTTCGCGTTGGTTCCGCTCGTCGCGGCACGGTCGATGCAGTTCCGGCGCTGAAATTCCTCCCGCTGTCCGAGGGAACGTATCTGCTTCGTCGGGCGATGGCCCGCGGCATTCGACTCTGGGAGTTTCCGCTCGCCGACCACGGGGTACTGTTCCTGACCACGGTCGGCTATCTCGCCCTCGGCTATCTGGTCTTTCGCGCCTGTGTCCGTCGCGCCCGACGGGAAGGGTTTTTCGGGCAGTACTGACTCCTATCTCCGTTCTCCCACGCTTCCCGGAACGTTCGAGGGAACTCCTACACGTCCGAGCGCGTCCCACAGCGTCGCTTGGTTGCTCGTCACGACCGGGACACCGAGGTCGGATTCGAGGGCGTCGATGGCGGGAAACGTTCGGTAGTTCGTACACGAGACGAACACGGCATCGACGGCGTCGGGGTCCGGGACCGCCCCTCGAACCTGTCGATAGGCGTCGTCCGGGGACAGCGACCCGATAGCCGTGTTCGCTTCGATACCGCGCCCGTGGAGTTCCACCACTTCGAACCCTTCGTCGCGCAGGTACGACTCCTCCCTGTCGTTCAGTTCGTCGGTGTACGGCGTCACGACCGCGATTCGGTCGGCGTCAAGCGCCGAGAGCGCCCGCTTGACCGACAGCGCCGTCGCGACTGCGGGAACGTCGGCCGTTTCGGACAGAGAGGTTTCGAGGTCCGTGTCGAATCCCGGCCCGTGGAGCAGGCTCCCCGTCGTGCAGGCGTAGGCGACGACGTCCACGTTCGCGTGGGCCAATCGCTCTGCACAATCCACCGCGTCGTCGGCCATCGCGTCCAACTCGTCGACCGTGACCGATTCGAGCGGCATTCTGGCGGTGTGGACGCTCACGCCGTCCGGGACGGTCCGCCCGAACTCGGCCTCGACGGTCGTGTTCGAGGACGGAACGACGACGCCGAGTCTGGCGCGCCACCCGAACATCAGGGACACCTCGTTCGCATCGATTCGACGAACGGTTTCATTCGTCCCACTCCATCTTTCCGTCCTCGCGGTCGGTTTCGATGGCGTCCGGGTCGCGTTCCGCCGCCGGGCCGTGACCGCCGCCGCCCGGCGTCAGCACGGTGATGGTCGTCCCGGCCGCCACGTCGCGGGTCGTCTTCGCCGGAACGCGCTCCCCGTCGATTTCGTTTTCCCCGCACCGACCGTCCGCGCCGCCAGCGATTTCGCGCGGTGCGACTCGCCGCCGCTCGGTGAGGAGAGAGACGGTGGCGTCGGTTTCGACCGTGACGGAGCGAACGACGCCGAGGCCGCCGCGGAACCGTCCGCGTCCCCCGCTGTTCTCGCGCAGTCCGTACTCCTCGACGAACAGCGGATACTCGGCTTCGAGCGATTCGACGGGCGTGTTCAGCGTGTTGGTCATCCCGACCTGCACGCCGTCCATCCCGTCCTTCGTCGGCCGCCCGCCGAACCCGCCGGCGATGGTTTCGTAGTAGGTGAAGCCGTCCGCGCCACCGCCCCGACTCCCGATGGTGAGGTTGTTCATCGTCCCCTGTCCACCCGCGGGAACGCGGTCCGGGACCGCTTCCGCTAACGCGGCGAACACGACGTCCGTCACCCGCTGGCTGGTTTCGACGTTGCCGCCCACGACGGCCGCCGGGGGTTGGGGATTCAACAGCGACCCGTCGGGGACCGACACGGAAATCGGGTCGTAGCATCCCCGATTCGGTGGTATCTCGGGGTCCGTCACGCATCGAATCACGAAGTACACGGCGCTCTTCGCGACGGCGAACGGCGCGTTGACGTTCCCCGGTACTTGCGGTGCGGTTCCAGCGAAGTCCACAGAAATCCCCTCGTCGCCTATCGTTACCGCGACTTCGATGGGTATCTCCTCGTCGGTGATGCCGTCGCCTTCCAGCACGTCGCGGGCGCTGTAGGTTCCGTTCGGCAACTCGGCGAGTTCGGCGAGGAGTCGGTCGCGCGAGTACGAAATAACGGAGTCGAAGGCCGCGACGACGCGGTTTCGACCGTGTTCGTCCACGAGGTCACGAAGTCGCTCCTCGGCGCGGTCGTTCGCCGCGATTTGGGCGCGGATGTCCGCCCGGCGTTCGCCGGGATTCCTGACGTTGGCGAGCAGGAGGCTCATCACGTCGTCGTTCACGTCGCCCCGCTTCACGAGACGAACCGGCGGCAGTCGGATGCCCTCCTGATAGATTTCCTGTGCCCCGGCGGGCATGCTTCCGGGCGTCATCCCGCCCACGTCGGCGTGGTGCGCACGCGAGACGGCGTATCCGAGGACCTCCCCGTCGACCGTAACCGGCGACACCATCGTCACGTCCGGGAGGTGCGTTCCACCCTCGAACGGGTCGTTCAGGACGAACACGTCGCCCGGTTCCGGACCGTAGTCGAGCACCGTGTTCACCGCCTCGGGCATCGCGCCGAGGTGAACCGGTATGTGTTCCGCCTGCGCGACGAGGCGACCCTCGGCGTCGAAGAGGGCTGTCGAACAGTCCCGCCGCTCCTTGATGTTCGGCGAGTACGACGAGGTGATGAGCACCTGTCCCATCTCCTCGGCGACGCCCTCGAACTGGTTGCGCATGATTTCGAGCGTCACGGCGTCGATGGTCGAGTTCGATTCGTCGCCGCTCATTGTCCGTCCCTCCCGAGGAGCAACGTCCCGTCCGAGTTGACCGTCCCCGACCATCCCGGCGGAACCACTACCGTACTCTCGTTCTGTTCGAGGATACACGGCCCGCCGACGGAGTCCGATTCCCCGAGGCCGGTTCGGTCGAAGACGGGCGTTTCGTGGAACCCGTCGTCGAAGAACGCCTCGCGGCGTCCCTTTTCGGCGTCACCCTCCGTCCGATACCTGACCGACGGTGAATCGCGCGCGACGACCGACGTTACCCGCACGTTCACGAGTTCGATTGGGTCGTCCATGACGTAGCCGTATGCGCTCTCGTGGGCGTCCCGGAACCGTCCTGCGACGCGCTCCGCGTCGAACTCGTCGTCCACCGGAACCGTGAGTTCGAAGCTCTGTCCGACGAACCGCAGGTCAGCGCCCCGTTGTACGTCCGCCGCATCGGAGTTCTCCACGTCCGACAGCACCTCCTCCGTGAGCTCGGCGTAGGCCGATTCCACGTCGCCGAGCGACACGTCGGCGAGCGGACTCCTGAGGGTCCGAACCGAATCGTGTTTCTCGTCGGCGGCGAGCAGGCCGTAGGCCGATAGCACGCCGCAGGCGTGCGGAATCACGAGCGAGTCCATGTCGAGGCTCTCGGCGACGGCGGCGGCGTGCATCGGTCCCGCTCCGCCGAAGGCGACGAGGCCGAACCCGCGCGGGTCGTGGCCCCGTTCGACCGTGACGGCGCGAATCGCCCGCGCCATGTTCGCGTTCGCGACCCGGAAGACGCCCCGAGCGGCCGCGAGGGCGTCGTCCAACCCGGCCTCGTCGGCCAGTCGTGACAGCGCGTCGTGGGCCGCCTCCTCGTCGAGTTCGAGTTCGCCGCCGAGCGCCGAACTCCCGCCGATGTAGCCGAGGACGACGTTCGCGTCCGTCACCGTGGGCTCCGTCCCGCCGCGCCCGTAGCAGGCAGGACCGGGGTTCGCACCGGCGGAGCGCGGCCCGACGCGGAGGGCGTTTCCGGCGTCCACCCACGCTATCGACCCGCCGCCCGCGCCGACGGTGTTCACGTCCACCATCGGCGTCTTGATGGGTCGGCCGTTGATTTCCGCGTCCGTCGTCCGCTCCACCTCGCCGTTCCGGACGAGGCTCACGTCGCTCGACGTGCCGCCCATGTCGAAGGTGACGAGGCCGTCAACGTCGCCTTCCCCGGCGGTTTCCGCTGCGCCGACGACGCCCGCCGCGGGTCCGGACATCGTGGTCGTGACCGCGTGTTCGCGGACCGTCTTCGCCGACGCGATGCCGCCGTTGGCCTGCATGATTTGGGGTTCGGGCACGCCGCGTTCCCCGGCGCGTTCCTCCAACCGCCCGATGTAGGCGTCGATGGCCGGCGTCACGTAGGCGTCCACGGCCGTCGTGGAGCTCCGTTCGTACTCGCGGAACTCCGCGAGGACCTCGTGGGAGGCCGAAACCGGAACGTCGAGTTCGTCGCGGAGGACGGCGGCGACCCGTCGTTCGTTCTCCGGATGCTGATAGGCATGGAGGAGGCTGACGGCGACGCTTTCGGCACCGCAGTCGCCGATTTTTTCGGCCACGGCGCGCACCTCGTCCTCGTCGGGTTCGATTAGCACCCCGTCCACCGTCGTCCGCTCCGCGACTTCGAACCGTCTCCGTCGCGGGACGAGCGGCGCGGGTTTGTCCACCGCCACGTCGTAGAGGTCGGGACGTGCCTGTCGCCCGATTTCGAGGACGTCACGGAAGCCCTGCGTCGTCACGAGCGCCGTCTTCGCGCCGTCCTCTTCGAGGAGGGCGTTCACGGAGACGGTCATCGCGTGGGTGAACGCGTCCACGTCCGTCGGGTCGATGCCCGCCTCGGAGCACGCCTTTTCGATACCCTGTACGACGCCGACGCTCTGGTCGTCCGTGCTGGGGACCTTCGCCGTCACGAGTTCGTCGTCAGGCAGGAGGAGGACCACGTCGGTGAACGTCCCGCCGACGTCGACGCCGATGCGTGTTGACCCGTCCATTCAGAAGACCCCCAACCCCTGTCCGACGGTGTAGAGCGCGCGGACCCCCAGCCAAACCACGACGAGCGTCACCGCGATTCCGAGGACGTTCTGTGTCGTGTCGTTTACGTAGTCCCCGAGGATGTCCCTGTCGTTCATGATGTAGATGAGGAAGAGCGCGACGATAGGCAACAGGATTCCGTTCGCGACCTGCGCGAAGACGATGGCCTGCACCGGTTGGTAGCCGAGCGCGGAGAACACCACGCCGATGAGGAGGATGCTACCCCAGACCACGCGGAATCGGGGGGACTTGAGGTCGGTGTCCCACCCGAACGCTCCCGCCGTCGCGTAGGCTCCCGCGAGCGGTGCGGTGGTCGCGCTGGTGAACCCCGCCGCGAAGAGGCCGATGCTGAACAGCACCGTGGCGTAGGGACCGGCGAGCGGTTCGATTTGCTCGGCCATTCGGCTCACGTTGTCGATTTTCGTTCCGACGGGGAACGCCGCGGCCGCGGTGACGAGGATGGCGATGGTGATGAGGCCGCCGATGATGATGGAGAGAATCGTGTCGGCGCGTGACTCCGGTAAATCTCCGGGACCTGTCCACCGCTCCTGGACGCTTCCGGCGTGCAGAAACAGGTTGTAGCCGACGACGGTCGTTCCGATGAGTCCCGTGATGAGGAACGTCGAACCCTCGGGAACGCTCGGGACGAATCCCATCGCGAGTGCGCCGAGGTCGGGACCGATGACGATGGCGTCGATGAGGAACGAAACCGCCATGATTCCGACGAGCGCGACGAGGGCCTTCTCGATGAGTTTGTAGCGACCCGTCCAGAGGAGCGCGGCCGCACAGAGGCCCATGACCGGCCCCCAAACCTGTGCGCTGATTCCCGTGATACCTTCCAGTCCCGCGGCCCCGCCGAGGATGTTCCCCGTCTCGTAGGCCGCCGTCCCGATGCCGATGGCGCTCACGACGAGCGCGATGCTGAAATACGACGCTACCTTGCTGTCGAACTGTTCCCGCAGCGCTTCGCCGAGTCCGTGGCGGGAGACGACGCCGAGGCGGGCGCTCATCTCCTGCAGGACGATGGTGGCGATTATCGAGAACACGATGGTCCAAACGAGGGCGTACCCGAACTCCGCGCCCGTCACGCTGGCCGTCGTGACCGTTCCGGGCCCGATGAATGCCGCCGCGACCATCGCGCCGGGACCGATGGATCGTAGTCTATCTATAATGTTCATGGTCGTTGTCGTGCTATGTCGTCACAACCCATAGTTCGAACTTAAAACCCCGCTAAGAACGATGTGTATCGAAGTCGTACGGGGTATGAAAACGTGTGAACGGATACGAAGCGCTCATCCGTCGGTCCGAACTTCCGTCATGAGTACCTTCGAGACGCCCTCCTCCAATTCGAGTTCGAACGGCAGTCTGGCGGCGCTCCGTTCGACGAACCGCGTCATGAACCACTTGACCGATTCGGTCGGGAACACGACGTGGTACGTATCGCCGTGTGTTTCGCGGACGGTCAGAAAGCCGCAGAACGAGAGCCAATCGAGGAGTTCGCCGAGGGAATCGAAGCGGTGTTCGTACTCTCGGGCGTGATATCTCGACACTTGATCCGCCAATTCGAGGAAATCCGGGTCGGGGGTCCCGGTTTCGTCTTCGACGTAGTCGAGGAAGCAGTGGAGGAAGTCCACGTCGAGCAGGACGTGTTCGCCGCTCGACAGCATCTGGTGGTACGCTTCGAGGTTCGTTCCCGCCTCAGCCGTCGCGGCGTCGTAGTTCGCGGCGTAGAAGACGAGTGCCTGTCTCACGAGTTCGCTCTGGGGTTTTTCGGCTTCCCCCACGAGTTCGTCCAAGGCACCCTGCGCCTCGTCGTCGAGCGACACCGTTATCCGGTTCGTCATGGGGTTTCCTACTGAACGAGTGCATTTATGGCTTTGTTCGATTCGTCCGCTCTCGAATGTCTGTTTGACCACCCTTCTTCTCGTTTTGAAAAACTCTTCAACGACGGACCCCCGTCGGAACTGCGTTCGTGTTCCACTTCGACGCTACGAACGCCCACCGATGGACCCGGTGGACGGTTCAACTCGGGATGTTTTCGCTCACGAACTCCCGGTCCTCCTGTTCGATGCCGAGCAGATACAGGACGCCGCCGAAGACGACGAGGCCGACGACTCCCCCGACCGCACCCTGCACGAGCGCGGCGATGCCCACCGAGTCGATTCCGGTCACGTATCCCGCGAGAACGGATTTCGTGGCGAGCATGGCGATGGCCGTCGCCGACCCCGCGATGAGCGGTTTGACGTACTTTCGGGAGTACGGAAACAGGCCGACGGTGTACCACACCTCCACGACGCGGATGACGTTGATGGTCACGATGACCGTCGCCGTGGCGAGTGCGGCCCCGATGAGGCCGAACTCCCGGATGAACAGGAAGTTGAGGACGACGTTACAGATGCCCAACAGCCACTGGTTCGCGACCGTCAGGTAGTGGTGGTCGGTCATCATGAGCACGTACCCGGACGGGCCGACGCTCGCGTTGGCGAGTTGCGCAACGACGAACAGCAACAGGACGCCCACTCCCTGTTGGGCGAACGAATCGCTGAACAGGACCAGCAGTTCGCGGGCGTAGATGGCGGCCCCGATGGCCGGGAACAACCCCATCGTGAACGTCCACCGGGTCACGCGGCGGAACAGCGCCTCCAAATCGTCCATCTTGTCGTCGTTGTACAGTCTGGACGCGATGGGCGGAAACAACTGGTTGAACCCGCTCAGCGGCAGGAGGAGGATGCCGCCGAGCACCGTGGCGATTTTGTAAATCCCGACGGCGTCTTTCGTGCTGATGTACGCTCCCGCGAGAAAGCCCACCATCAGCAGGTCGACCTTGTTCGCGAGGACCTGTCCGGCCTGGTTGAGCGTCAGCGGCAGCGAGAAGTCGTAGAACTCGACGAGTTCCTCGCGCGACGCACCACGGAACGTCGGCGTGATGTCCGCCCGCGTCATCACCAACCACACGGCGAGACAGAAGGTGATGCACATGGCGACCACCGTCGCGGCGACCGTTCCGACCAGCGCGGCACCGAGGAGAAGCGCGATACCGACGGAGACGACGCGGACGAACGGAATCAGGACGTTCCGAATGGCGACCTGATACTCGGGAATTTCGAGGCTCTTGAACACGCTCTCGAAACAGCTCATCAGCGTGTTGAGCGGGAGCAAGAACGCGAACAGACGCACGACGTCCGTGAAGTACGGCTGATACGCCGGGTCCACGTACTGCGTCAGCCACGGTGCGAGGAAATAGATAAGTATCCCGATGGCGACCCCTGCGACCAGCGACGTGAGATAGGATAACCCCAGCATGCGCTGGCGTTTTTCCGGGTCGTCGTCGTACATCGGGACGAACTTCATGATGGCCTGATTCGTCCCAAGGTTGGTGAACACCTGCGCGAAGGTCAGGATGACCAACCCGAGCGTGTAGACGCTGAACAGCACGCCACCGAGTCCGCGAACCAGAATCCAGTTCAGCAGAAATCGGAAGACGTTGTCGAGGCCCTTTCCGGCCATGAAAAAAGAGGCACCTCGGGAGACCGATTTGAGCGACGAGTCGGAGGAGTTGCCTGCCATTCTGAGGGTAATGCTATGCGATTCGGTCCGATTATCTCTTCCGCTTTCGTTGCTGTCGGACCTCGTACCTGTCGAAAACGCCATTCAAAGGGAGAGACACGTCGGCGCGAAACGCACATGCTCGCCTGCTCTCCCGGCCCATCGGACAGTTGATGCTCCTCTCCGGCGTACTCCCTTCGGGGGAACAGAATGTCACACATCGAGGAACGTCGTATCGAGGAGCGACCCGCTCCCGAGGACCGTCCGCACGCACAGGTGGACCACCACGGCCACGAGACCATCTTCCGACGTCGATTCTGGGTCTGTCTCGCCCTGTCGGTGCCGGTTCTCTACTTCAGCCCGTTCGTACAGGAGTCGCTCGGATACACCGCGCTTCGGTTCCCGGGGAGCGAGTCGATAACCCCGCTGCTCGCCGTCGTCGTCTTCGTGTACGGCGGGTTCCCGTTCCTCTCGATGGCACGGGTGGAGTTCGAGAACCGCCAACCGGCGATGATGATGCTCGTCTCGCTCGCCATCACGGTGGCGTTCGTTTACAGCATCGCGTCGGCGTTCTTCCTGCCCGGGACGACGGGCTTTTTCTGGGAACTCGTAACGCTAATCGACATCATGCTGCTCGGCCACTGGTTGGAGATGCGGAGCGTGCGGCAGGCTTCCGGCGCGCTGGACGAGTTGGCCTGCCTCATGCCGGACACGGCGGAACGAATCGTCAGCGACGACGAGACGGAGGAGGTTCCGGTCGCCGAGTTGCAGGGCACGGACCGCGTGTTGGTTCGCCCCGGAGCGAGCATACCCGCCGACGGTGTGGTCGAACGGGGCGAATCGTCGGCGAACGAGGCGATGATAACCGGTGAATCACGACCGGTGGGTAAGCGTCCCGAGGACGAGGTCATCGCCGGAACCGTCAACAGCGGCGATGGAAGCCTTCGAATCCGGGTGGACGCGACGGGCGACGAGACGGCCCTCGCGGGCATTATGCGGCTCGTCGAGGAAGCACAGGGTAGCAAATCCAGAACGCAACTGCTGGCCGACAGGGCGGCGGGATGGCTGTTTTACGTCGCACTTTCGGTCGCCGCCGTCACCGGAATCGCGTGGTTTCTGGCCACCGGTTTCGGCCTCGACGTGGTCGAACGGGTCGTTACGGTGCTCGTCATCGCCTGCCCGCACGCGCTCGGATTGGCGGTGCCGCTCGTCGTCGCCATCAACACCTCGATGGCGGCGAACGACGGCGTTCTCGTCCGCGACCGTATCGCCATGGAGGACGCGAGAACGCTCGATACGGTCGTCTTCGACAAGACGGGGACGCTGACCGAGGGCGAACAGGGCGTCGTCGCCGTCGGAACCGTCGAGGGATGGACCGAGGGCCGGGCGACTGCCGTCGCGGCGGCCGTCGAATCCGACTCCGAACATCCCATCGCGCAAGCGATTCGACGCCACGCACGCGAAAAGGACGTTTCGACCCCGTCAGCGAGCGAGTTCGAGAACAGCAAGGGGCGCGGCGTCCGCGCCACCGTCGGGGGCCGCGAAACGCTCGTCGGCGGCCCGAACCTCCTCGAATTGGTCGAAACGGCTACTCCGTCTTCGCTCGTAGATTTCGAGCGAACCGCCGGGGAGAAGGGACAAACCGTCGTCTACCTCGTCTCCGAGGGGCGCGTCGTCGCCGGGTTCGCGTTAGCCGACGTGATTCGGGACGAGAGCAGACGCGCCGTCGACGCGCTTCACGGGATGGGCATCGAAGTCGCCATGCTGACCGGTGACAGCGAGGCCGTCGCCCGCACCGTCTCGGAGGAGTTGGGAATCGACACGTACTTCGCCGAGGTGTTGCCCGACGAGAAGGACGTGCACATCACGGACCTCCGGGAGGAGGGCAAGCGCGTGGCGATGGTCGGCGACGGCGTGAACGACGCACCCGCGCTGACGCGGGCCACCGTCGGCATCGCCATCGGCAGCGGCACCGACGTCGCCATCGAGTCGGCGGACATCGTCCTCGTGGAGAACGACCCGCTCGACGTGGTGAAACTGGTTCGGCTCAGCCGCGCGAGCTATCGGAAGATGCAGGAAAACCTCGTGTGGGCGACGGGGTACAACGTCTTCGCCCTCCCGCTCGCGGCGGGGATTCTCGCGCCGTTCGGAATCCTCCTCTCGCCCGCCATCGGTGCCGTGTTCATGTCCGCCAGCACGGTCATCGTCGCCATCAACGCCCAGCGGTTGCGACGGGTGGATTTGACGGTTTGACGGTACGGCTTCGGGTTCGGAAAACGTCTTCCGTCTCGAAAAACCGGCCAGATTGCCCCCCCATCCGCCCGTTTAACCACCCGCAGAACGTTAGTCGAATCACGCAATGTCTCCGCGCTATCGGTCTCTATCTCGGCAAGTTCGGGGGACGCTCGACGGCCTTCGCGGCGACGGTCGCGGATGGCTTCTCGTCGTCGTGGCTATCGGGTGGGCGTTCACGCTCGGCATGCGGTTTATCATCCCGACGCTGTTGCCACAAATCGAGGCGACGTTTCACATCTCGGATGCGTACGCCGGCCTCGCCATCACCACCCTCTGGATAGGCTATGCCCTCATGCAGTTCCCCGCCGGAGTGTTGGTTAACCGCATCGGCGAGCGAAGACTCCTGACGGCGAGTCTCTGCCTGTCGGGCGTGAGCATGCTCGTCCTCGGATTCGCGCCGCTGTTCGGCGTCTTCTTCGTCGGAAGCGCGGCCTACGGACTCGGCTCCGGGTTGTACGGCCCGAGTCGCGGAACCGTCCTCTCGCGCACGTTCACGAGAAATGCCGGCACTGCCTTCGGCGTGACGCTCGCCATCGGCAGTCTCGGCTCCGCCTTCCTCCCGAACATCGCGGCGGGCGTCGTGGGTGCCGTCGGGTGGCGAACCATCCTCGCCGGACTGGCGGTTCCGTTCTTCGTCATGGCGGCGTTCGCGTGGCGTGTCGTCCCCGAGCGTCCGTCCGAGGACGAACGACCGAGCGGCGACTCGTCGAACGTCGACGCCGTTTCGGACGGCGGCGAATCCACTGCGTCCGCACTGCCGAACGTCGGCGAACTCCTCGGAACCCTCTCGGACCGCTCCATCCTGTTGGCGACCCTCTCGGTGGCGATTCTGCTGTTCGCCTATCAGGGTATCACGGCGTTTCTGCCGACGTATCTCCAGACGAAGGGGTTGAGTCAGGGGACCGCCGCCCTGCTGTTCGGGTTCATGTTCGTCACCGGTGCCGTCTCCCAAATCGTCGCCGGCAGCGCCGCGGACCGAATCGGCATCAAGCCCGTCCTCCTCGTCGTCACCGCCATCGGCGTCGTCGCCCCCATCGCGCTCACGTTCGTCTCGGGAACCCTCGCCATCGCCGTCGTCGTCGGGATTCTCGGCACGCGAATGGCCGTCAACGCGGTCACGAACTCCTACATCATCGGCGCGCTCCCCGACCACATCGAGGGCTCCGCGTGGGGATTCATCCGAACCGGCTTCTTCCTCGTCGGTTCGCTCGGGTCCACGTTCATGGGATTCTTCGCCGACGCGAACATGCTAAATCTCGCCTTCATCATCCTCGGCGTGCTGTCGGCGGTGGCGCTCGGACTGTACGCGCTGTTGCCGAGCGAGTGACCCGGAACGGCTATTTATCCACGTCCAGTTCGGTCGTGACCGAGAGCCACCAGAGGTGCCCCCGACCACGAGCCTCGGTGTGTTCGAGGACTCCTTCCGCGACGAGTTCGTCGAGTTTCTCACCGAGACGCTCACGCGGAACGTCGAATTCGTCCGCGAGATACGTCGTGTTCACCACCGGCGCTGGCGCGTTCCGAATCGCGGCAACGACCTTCTGTCGGTCGATTTCGGAGGGCATGGTGCCGACTCTACGTCGGCCGTAGGCAACTGACGTTCGGCCGAAAACCCTCCGAATCGCTTCCGCTTGTTCGCCCGCATTTGACACCGCCTCTCACACCCGCGAAACCCTTTTGCCCGCAACTCCCGGAGGTGGTATCGGTATGACTGAATTCACGACTACCGGTGGTCGATTTTGGCCGATCACGGCATAGCTCGGTGATTTTCGCGATTCGTTTCCGTCCGCGCTCGGTACCCGCCAGCGACCGCGACGCCCGCATCGAGGAGGTGGCCGATGACTGACATCGACCCGTGGGGCGACGTGGAAATCGCCGATTACGGCGGGACGATGGAACGATTCGGAATCGAACCCATCGATTCAGTCGCCGACAGGTTACCGGACAATCGTCTCCTCCGGCGCGGTATCGTCTTCGGCCAGCGCGGCCTCGAAACCGTCCTCGACGCCCGCGACAGGGGCGACCCGTTCGCGGTCATGACCGGCTTGATGCCCTCCGGAGTTTTCCACTTCGGGCACCTCGCCGTCCTCGAACAGGCGCGCATGTTTCAGGAGATGGGGGCCGAACTCACGCTCTGTGCGGCCGATATCGAGGCCTACGCGACGCGCGACATTCCGCTCGAAGCGGCCCGCGAACTCGTCGTCGAGGAATACCTGCTCAACTACGTCGCGCTGGGTCTCGACCTCGGCGCGACGGACTTTTACTTCCAGTCGGAAGCGGGCAACGACCACCTCGTCCGGAGCAAACTGTTCTCGCGCTACGTCACACAAAACGCGTTCGAGGCGACCTACGGCACCGCAGCCCCCGAAAAAATCGCCTCCGCGCTGACCCAGTACGCCGACATCCTCCGACCGCAGGCACCCGAAAACGGCGGGCCGAAACCGACTGTCGTCCCCGTCGGTATCGACCAGGACCCGCACGTTCGACTGACGCGGGACGTTGCAAGCCGCTACCGCGAGACCGCGTACGTAAAACCGGCGAGTACGTATCATCGGTTCATGCGCGGATTGCAGGGTGGGAAGATGAGTTCGTCGGACCCGGCGAGTCACATCGCGCTCACTGACTCCGTTTCCGACGCGAAACGCAAAATAGACGCGGCCAAAACCGGCGGACGAACCAGCGTCGAGGAACACCGCGAAAAGGGCGGTGTCGTCGAGGAGGACATGGTGTTCGAACTCCTCGCCTTCCACCTTATCGGGGACGACGACGAGTTGGCCCGCATTCGCCGCGAGTACGAGTCCGGCGCGATGCTCTCCGGCGAACTGAAGGAAATCGCAAAAGAGCGCCTCGAGACGTTCCTGCGCGACCATCACGAAAACCGCGAAGAGGCCCGTCCGAAAGTCGAAGCGTATCTCGAAGGGCGGCGGTCGGACGGCGGGTTCGGGGTGGACACCTGATGCGAATCCGGCGACTTCGGGGGTCCGAACTCGTCCAGTTCGTGGACGAACTGTGGCTTCCCTTCGCCCGTGAAATGGCGGCGATGGACGACTTCGACACGCTCGCCGACAGCGGCGTCAGGGAGAACGTCTTCTCCTACGTGAAAGACCGCTTTTCGGACGCCGATATCGCCACGTTCGTCGCCGAGGAAGACGGGTTGGTCGGCTACGTTTCCGTCGAGCGGCGTTCTTCGCCGCCGGTGTTCGCCCGCGGGTCGCGGGGGTACATCGACGGCCTGTTCGTCCGCGAGGACCACCGACAGGAAGGCGTCGCGAGCGCGCTCCTCTCGCGGGCCGAAGCGTGGGCGCGGCAATTAGGATGCGAGTTCGTCTCGTTGGACGTCCACGCGGACAACCACATCGCCCAGTCGCTCTACCGCCGCGACGACTACGTGACGAAACGGTACCGAATGACGAAACGGTTGTAGCCACGATAAGAAAGCTTATACTCGCAGTTCTGACTCGTTAGGTCAATGCCCTCCAGACGTGATATCCTCGCCGCCGTCGGCACCGGTTCGGCCGGTCTCCTCGCCGGGTGTACCGGCGACGACTCGATTCGGGGCGACTGGCATCGCGCTGGCTACGACGACGGGAACAGCGGCGACGCTTCGCAGCATCGCGGGCCGAAATCGAACCCCGTGGTGAAGTGGTCGGCCCACGTTCCCGAAACCTACATCGTCTCCTCGCCCGTCCTCGTGGACGATTCGGTGTTCGTCGGGTACGGCAACGACGAGCTTTCGAGCGGTGCCGAGACCGTCGGCGTGCGCGTTCTCGACATCGAAACCGGCGAGCGGAAAGGCGATTTCGCGGTTACGACGTTCCCACGCAGTGCTACCGAAAACGACGCGACCTATTTCGATTCCGTCGTCCACGCGAACGGAAACCTCTACCTCCACTGCTTCGACGGCCTCCACAGTCTGACCACCGACGGGAAGGAACGCTGGCACGTCCCGATGTACGGCGGGCCGACCGACGGCGGCCTCCGAACGGCCCATTCCGTCGTCACCGACGGACTCGTCTACGCGCCGACGGCGGGTGTCACGGCGGACACGGACGGCCCGAAGGCGAAGGAAGCGCTGTACGCCATCGACGAACTGTCCGGGCAGGTCGTCTGGAGATACGTCCCGCAAACGGACGAACAGGGATGGACGTTTCCGCCAGCGTACGCGAGGGGCGTCGTCTACCTCTCCGTACTAGATTACGGTGTCGTCGCGCTGAACGGCAAGTCGGGCCACATGCTGTGGAAAAAGGAGTTCACGGCCAACGGTCCGCCCGTCTTCGCGGACGGCCGCGTCTTCGTCTCGGCGGAACTACCCGACGGGAAGCCGTTCGTCGTCGCGTTAGACGCGGGGACGGGAGACGAGCAGTGGCGGGTTTCAGGCCGCGGGACGCGGCTCGGCCGCCGATTGGGTGTGGCGGACGGGAGAGTGTACTTCACCGAGAACCTCCGGGACTTCGTCGCGGTGGACGCGACGACGGGGGACGAGCTTTGGCGGTACACCGACCAGTCGCAGACATACTTAGGGACGCCCGCCATCACGGACGACGCGATTTACGCGGCTGTCGTGAAAAATCGGTCGGACGACGGAATCGCCGTCCTCGACCCGGAAACCGGCGAGGAGCAATCGTTTGGCAGCATCGAAAACGGGAACGGTCTCGAATCGTCCGTCGCACTGTCGGACGGCCTCGCAGTCGTCACCGCGAACTCCGACACCGTGTACGCGTTCGAGTCCTGCGGCTTTTCGCTCGCCGGCCACTGTCTGTCCTGACCCGGACGTTTCCGCGGTACTGAAATTTATGCTTCCCGAGAACCCTTCCTTTCACATGTATCTCGCCGACAAGACGTGGCCCGAACTCGGAGATTACGTGGCCGAGGAATCCGTGGCGGTCGTTCCGTTGGGTTCGACCGAACAGCACGGACCGCATCTACCGCTCGCAACGGACCACCTCATCGCCGAGGCGTTAGCCCGCGAAGCGGCGGACCGTGCGGGCTACCTCTGCACCCCGACCATCAACGTCGGCGTCAGCACGCACCACATGCAGTTCCACGGGACGATGTCGGTGGACCCGCCGCAGTTCCGCGATTACGTCGAGAGCTTCTCGCGTAATCTGAATTACCACGGCATCGACCGAATCGTCTACGTCAACGCCCACGGCGGCAACATGCAACACCTCCGCGAAGTCGGTCGTCGCCTGCGCGAGGACGAGGTTGCCTTCGCTGTCGAGTGGATGTGGGACGAGTCGATTCCCGAACTCGTCAGCAGCATCTTCGAACACAACGGGCCGCACGGCGGCCCGAAGGAGACGGCGATGATACTGCACATCGCGCCGGAACTCGTGCGCGAGGACAAGTTGGAGGACGCCCGCGACGGAGGACTGGTTAATCTCTTGGACGGAAACCCCACCGTTCACGGCGCGCGGAACTACTACGACGCCATCGACAACAGCGAAAACGGCGTCTTCGGCGACCAGACCGACGCGACGCCCGAGAAGGGCGCGGAACTCTTCGAGACGGCGACCGAACAGTTGGTTCAGTTGCTCGATTGGTTGGACGACGCGCGGTTTTCGGACCTGATGGCGAAACCGCACGTGGACCCGCAACCCGGCAGTCGGCGAGAGTGACGTTCGACAAGGTGTTCACCAACGTGAAAAAAATTTTACAGACAGAGGTGGAACTGATATTGGTGGTATCCTCTTCGGTCTCGTTGGTGTCGCCTCTCTCCTTCGACTCGCAATTGACCAGTCTCGGGTTCAACGGGGCTCTTTTCCGCACTCATTGGTATCGGCTTTCACGCGCTTGGGGCCGTGAATATTCCCCGAGAGTGTCTACCCCTTGAGAACTCCCGTCGAACGGTAGTTATTCCCGCTATTGCAGTTATCACGTTCGCCATTGAAATCGGCGTGTCTTTCGTAGTGACGTTTTTCGAGCGATTCGCTGCTCCGTTTTGCACAAAGCAGTCGTGGAAACACCGGACCCTGAATGAAAGACCACTGGTGGGAAATATCGGGTGCGACCAACAAAACAGAGAACCCGATGATCGACCGGTGTCAATCGTCGCGACATTTCTGGCAGACATTCTCCTCGAGATAAACCGTGAGTACCGATCTGCCACAGCTAGCACACTCGCCGATGAGTTCGGTGTCCGAATTTTCGGAGTGATGGTCTTTCATACTGCATCAGTCCCCTGCTCCGATTTCTTCGGCGAGGGCAAGGTACTGTTCAAGACGCGGTGATTCGTGATAGTGCACGGTCCCACCGTGCGTATCATACTCGATGACATCGTAGTTGGCGAGTTTCGGGAGGTGGTTGTGGACAAGCGCGATCCGTGCTCGTTCAGGAGACGCGATGGCGTCAACTTCCTTGTGGACGTATTCGACCAACGAGTCGAATTCAGCCGTGTCCGTTCCCTCATCTATGAAAAACTGCACAGCAGCACGTCGAGTGGTATTCGCGAGCAGTTTGCAGACGGTACTAAGCGTGTGGTCTGACGTCGATTGATGATCGTTTTTCGGTGGATGATTCATTGGTCTAGGACTGTGAAAGTGTACGTGATACCAGTGTCTTTGTCTCCAAGTCCGCATAGAGCGAATGGGAACTGATTCGGAGTGTGTCGATACTCATTCGGCAGTGTGATAATAATCACAACACTCTCCTTAGGTCATCGGGCCGTTCGAACAGGGTGTTTAAAAATACAGGGAGTTGGAACCAAGTCAGACAGGCGAAGCGTCTCTTGACGAGCCTAAAAGCGCGTGTTCGAGAAGGGCTTCATTGCCACGCCGAATCAAATCCGAGAGTGACTGCTGACTGATGCCGAACTCGTCCGCTAATTCGGAGAGCGTAACTTGTCGGGGGGTCTGGAAGTATCCTTGCTGGAGTGCAAGCAGAAGCGCATCACGCTGTTTCTCCGTCAGAACGCTTTCCACGAGGTCATCGCCAGCCTCACTGAGCGTGTGCATCTGCCCGAGTGTATACGGAATTTCGTTTTCGCGACAGTGATTATGGAACGTGGTGAGGTCATCCTGAGAGGGAAAGAGGACTTCGAACTCCCAGGTGTGGCTATCATAGCCATAGGCACTCCGGATAATCGTTTCGGCAGTTGTGAAACCTTCGAAAAACCCCCCGTCTGGTATATCCCAGTTCAAGAGATACAAGCGTCGATCCTCGATTTCTTCAATCTCGCTGAATTCGCGGACGTGGTCGTTAGCGCGTACGCGCTGTTCGAACGCATCTAAATCGTCATTCCACGCGAAAAACAAGGGGATCGCATTCGACCCAACGGGGACGATCCGCTCGAATTCGATTTCGATCTCCGAGTCAGCTGTGAGTAAGCGGCCAAGTACGAAGTCCGTGGCTGGGAGTGAGAACTCGACGAGGGTTGCCATTACTTCACGAACAAACTATCTGGTGTCTCTTAGGTCTCTCGGCGGGAACACTGAGCAACGCCACACATATTCTGGTTCGAGATACCGAGGATATTTCACTGCCGCTACTGGTGTTGTCAGTTGAAACTGCCTACCAAATCTCCCGCCACTTTGTGGTTCGTAATAATCGAATAGTCTCTCTGGCAATGCGCGACCGGACAGCCCGCTCCCGTATCGAATGTTGGCCAGCATAGAGTCGATCAACTACCATAACTTTCGCAACGCTGTCAATTTATAGTATAGAGCTCATCGAAGGGACGCGAAGACAACGCTATCGGAAGATAACGTTATGTCACGTATAAAATCACACGTGGGATATGTAATATGTTTATAAATAAGATAGATAGTAGCCGATGAAGTTGGGTCTTATATGGGAGGAACGATCGTCGAAGTCAGTATCGCTGCAGAAGATCTTGCACTCGAGCACACGTTGGCCACTCTCGAAAACGTGACTATCGAAGTCGAACAGACGGTTGCGACCGATCGAGATGGCTTGATGCCATTCATCTGGTTCACCACAGATGATCGTCTTGCACTTGAGTGCGCGTTGGCTGACGACGACAGTGTTACTGACTTTCACCTGATCGCAGATTTCGAGACAGATTCTCTCTATCAACTTGCCTGGAACGATCAAGTCGACCATCTAATTCGGGTTCTTGCCGAAGAAAACGGGGCAGTCCTCGCTGCAACTGGGCAAAGTGGTATCTGGAATCTCCGGTTGTTGTTCGCTGATCATGACGCAGTGCGACGCACATCCGAATACTGTGAAGGGCAGGGGATTTCGTTAGAGATTCAGAATATCCATGAATTCACGAGAGAATCTCAGACCCGATTCGGGCTCACAAAGTCACAGCAACGAGCACTGCAGCTCGCTGCTACTCACGGCTATTATTCGGTGCCTCGCGAAGCCACTGCGGATGACTTGGCTGAAGAACTTGACGTCTCACATCAAGCACTCTCTGAACGACTGCGGCGTGCCCATGGCAATCTCGTCGACCATGTGTTCCTGAATCGAGTCGGTACGCCAGAAGCAGCGGAAACAGGTTCCAGCGAAGATGTGGCCTCCGAGTGAAAACGGCTAGTGTTCTACCGACTCTCAGCGTCGATTGACTCGAGTTCAACCGTCCGATCAGCATGGACAGTGACCTCATAGCCACAGTACTCGAAAATCACTTTTCCATGTCGTTCGGGTTCTCTGTGAAGTGGGGCAAACAGCTTGTCGAGTGCATCTGGATCGATAGCCTCGTATAATGGTGGGCATTCACCCGTATTGGGACCGTCACGGGCAGCGATCGCGGCCTGAATCAACACCACTATTGATGGCTCCCTTACAGTCGTCCGCTTGTCGCTCGGTGTGTTGGTCGTTATCTCTCCCATTCTTTAATCTCTCCCCGGAGTCCTCGTGACTAGTGGGGGTATCCCCATCATGAGCACTCCATACAAAACTCTGGCCTGTAGTTATAAACATCCTCTGGCGGGAGATGAAGGGACAACTTGACTATTCAACCCTTACACGCGCAGATGGAGTGGATCTTCCTTCATCCGATTGAGCAGAGTTAGACCTCGTCTCGTTCTCGCGTTTCGGTCACGGACAGATACTTTTCCAGTTTGGGGTGACCGCAGTACCGAATGGTTCCGTTTTGAGTGTCATATTCGATTACCCCGGTATCGGCCAATTTTGGAAGATGGTTGTGGTGCAATGCAACCCTCACAGCATCGTCGTGGGTATCTTCCACTCTCTCCTCGGCTTCTGATTCGTGCGTTGAAACGAAGGTGACAAGATCGGTGACTGTCGCGAGATCGTCCTCGTTCCGCGAAAGATATGAGAGAATCTGGCGGCGATGAGAATGAGACAGGATATCGAAGATGGTATCGAGGGAAATATCCGGGGATGACGAGCTATCGTTACGCTGGGATGTGTTCGTCGAATCGCAGTCTCGCTGTGAAGTAATCGTCTTGGAATCGGAACGACCAGGTCGATTGCTGTCGTGTGGATTCATAGTACGTTTTTTTGTTGTGAAACCGCTCGGTTGGTATGCCCCGCGTACTGGGTTTACAACGCGCATGAACCCAATCCGAGCGCTCTGGAGAGGATCATCGACTCTTCGCTCTTGAGCATGGCTTGGAGGCGCTTTCTGTCTCGTGGTTCTTCTGTGAAATATAGATGCCACTTCAAAAACCTGGGGGCTGCGTATGCAAGTACCACGATGTATCTTTCTTCAGTGAAGAAACAGAATATCTGTGCTGTCACGACTCGTGATCCAGCAACGGTTTTGAAGCAACCGAGCACGGTGTAGAGGTTCTCAGGAGTGTACACACCATAATTCCCAGCAATCGTACTTGTAGGCACCGAACGCAGTATCTGCCCGGTTTAAAATGACTTGCGTTCATAAGCAGGACATAAAGGGAGTTCCCGATCCTTCTATTCTATTGAATCGAAGCACAACTAATCGGAATCCATGGCAGTCTACTAAAACCACCAGAAATCATGGTCACCACAACAACTACTGACAGTCAATCCGGCGAACTGTGCGAGAACTGTGATGCGATGACGCCGCACCAAGTGACGATAGAGATAGTTACCGAGAACGAGGAGAATTCAAACGCAGCATTCTCCCGAGAGCCCTATCGTGTCACGGAGTGCCAGCAATGTGGCACCACGAGCAAACAGCGCGCAAACAACATGTAGAGTGGTGATGATTCATGTCTAAGACAACTACCCCGAGCCAAACGAAGTCACGAGTCGCAGACACACGATGTCAGAACTGCGGGGGTTTCGTCACCCGTGATTTCGCACGTGTGTTCGGCGATAACCAAAACACCGTGCATGGCTGTTTAGACTGTATGAATGGTACCGACGTAAAGAATGGCCAAGCAACCCACTTGTAACAAATTTATGACCACCGCATGATATCTGGAAAAGCGACCGGAGATCTCGAAAGCATTACCGACAAAGAAACCGACCAGAGGCTTTCGGAAACGGAAATCAATGAATTGCTTGCGAACCCCCGGCGACGAGTGATCCTTTCGTATTTACAAGTACACGATGGCCCGGTCGAAATCGAATCGCTAATCGAACACCTCACGTACCAAGAATTGGAGGGATGCTCGGGAGACAGATCGACTCGACTCTTCGAAGAGATTTCAGAGACTGTCTGGAGCGATCATTTGCCGCTGCTCGCTGAGCACGATGTCATTAAGTACGATCGAGAGAGCGGAAAAGTGCGTGGATGGACCAATGTCGGTCAGCTCACGCACCGCCTGCGAGAGTACGATAGCTGATAGTCATCAATAAGGAAGCTCGTTCATCTACTTCGTCTGTTATCCGACAATAGGAATCAACGCTAGAAACGGGTGTCTCGGAGTCGGTTCGCTGCTGCTTATGATTTTAGGCGGCAGAAACCCGGCTTCATGGTGTTTTGAAAACAGGCCTGGCACGTTTCTAAGCGAGGAGCTTCAGTCCGTGCGTCAGTACCGAAATCGAATTAGTCAGCGTGTGAGGGGGCGGAGTGCGTTGCATTCTTGGCTTCGGTCTGTGGCGTCGACATCGGGGACGAGTCTCGGAGTGGGCGCGGCGAGCGGAGGGCGACGATAGCCAGCCAGATACTGCCGGTGAGGAATGCGCCGAGAGCGGAGAGTGCCATGTCCATGGTGAAGAACGCGGTTGCATAAACGAGGCCGATCACCGCAGAGGGGAAGCTCGTGCTGAAGGGGACGTTTGCCATCGAGTCGCGGAGGGTAGGGAGGAGTGCGATGAGGGAGAAGACGTTTCCAGCGAGGAAGACGAAGTCTTGCCACATCATTGTCGATTACCTTGGTTTCTGTACGCTGCGAGTTGTGTTTGCGTTGCTTTCTGTTTCATCACTACTGGGTAGGGGACAGACGCGGAAAAAACTTACTCAGTCCCGTGTAAATATTTCGTGAACGAGTACCACACTAGACGATCACACATCAAAATCCCTCAGAAGTAGATAATTATAATAGACACAGGAGGTGCTGTACACCACTCAACACGGCAGCTATAGTAGACATTAGAAGTAGTTGCTCACTGTTGGAAGAGATAGCTGGTCGAGAGCGGTATCAATCGCCGTGGT